>NZ_DHYX01000103.1:0-52554 GCF_002414285.1 Clostridium sp. UBA5119
TGGCAGCGGCTATAGGTGCTGGACTTCCAGTTGGAGAACCTACAGGAAGTATGGTTGTAGATATCGGTGGAGGTACTACAGAAGTAGCAATAATATCTTTAGGTGGAGTTGTTACAAGTATGTCATTAAGAGTTGCAGGTGATGAATTAGATCAAGCAATAANNAGCAATAATAGCATACATAAAAAAACAGTATAACTTAATGATTGGTGAGAGAACTTCAGAAAATATAAAAATACAATTAGGTTCAGCTTACGAGGTAGAAGAAAAGGCAGAAAATATGCAAATTAGAGGAAGAGATTTGATAAGTGGTCTTCCTAAAGTAGTAGAAATAGGTGAAGATGAAGTAAGAGAAGCTTTAAGAGAACCTGTATACTCTATTATAGAAGCTATAAAAACAACACTAGAAAAAACACCACCAGAACTTGCAGCAGATATTATGGATAAAGGTATAATGCTTACAGGTGGAGGAGCTTTATTAAAAGGATTAGATGCACTAATAGCCCATGAAACCCATATGCCAGTAAATATAGCAGAAATACCATTAGATTGTGTAGCTGTAGGAACTGGAAAAGCATTAGATAATGTAGATATTATGAGTAGAAGATAAAAAATGAAGATATTCAAGAATAAGCTGGCAGTAATAGTTATACTACTGTCAGTGTCCTTTTTGGGGTTAATTGGTTATTCAGTTCAAAAAGACAATATGTCCATGGTGGAAAATGGTGTAGGAAGTGCTATAAACTCTGTTCAAGGTGTTGTTTATAAAATAGGTGGTAAAATAAAAAGTTCTTTTAGTTTAGTACTTAATATAGGAAATATAAAAAGTGAAAATGATGAGTTAAAAAAACAAAATGAGAAATTGAAATTTAATGCCATTCAAAATGATATTTTAAGAAAAGAAAATGATAGACTTAGAGGCATGCTAAACTTTGCTGATGCAAATGCTCAGTATAATTATATAGGCGTAGATATTTTGGGTTTAGTTGGAAATAATTTTTTGGATGGATATATAATCAATAAAGGTGAAAAAGATGGAATAGAAAAAGGTATGATTGCATTGGAAGGAGAAGGACTAGTTGGTCGAGTTGCTAGTGTTGGTAGTAATTGGAGTATAGTTCAATCTATTTGTAATGAGAATATGGCTGTAGCAGGATATGTATTGAGCACTGAAGAAAGTAATGGTATTGTAAAGGGGTATAAGGGAAATGAAGATAAATTTCTTACAGAAATTACACGCCTTTCCTTAGATTCAAAAATTAAAGAAGGGGACACTATACTAACCTCTGGACGAGGTGGCATATATCCAAAAGGAATTAAAATAGGAGAAGTTCTAGAAATTTATGAGGATAGAGCAAAGGTTGTGAAGAGTGCAATTGTGAAGCCTGCAGTAGATTTTAACAAGGTAGAGCAACTTGTAATTATAGTGCCAAAGGAAAAAAGAGATGTCAAAAACTAATAATAAATTAAAAAAAATATTATATTTATTTTTAATAATCACCATTCTTTTTATTTTTGATAATACTATTTTAACTTTTTTTGCTATTAAAAATATATATCCAAACGTTATTTTTGTATTTATAGTTTGTTATTCCATGATAAATGGATATGGTGAAGCAACAATTATTGGTGTTATAACAGGGGTTCTTCAAGACATTTATTTTCCAGGAGTCATGGGAATTAACATGTTAATAAACATGTTAATTTGTTTAATGGCAGCTAAAATTGGAAAAGGAATTTTTAAGGATAAGGTTATAATACCTATTTTTTCAACATTCCTACTAAGTTTACTAAAGAGTATTGCTATTTTTGCTATATTTATATTAATAGGAGCTAGTAATAATTTTTTACACTTAATTATATATAAAGCTATTTATGAGATGATAATAGCTTTACTGATATATAGGATTATACTTAAGTTTAGTGAAACCAAAACTATAAAAAAGGAATGGAGATTCTAAAGAAAGTATGAAAAAAAATAAAAAAATAATTAGAAATAAAAAAAATAAAAAAAGTTTTTCAAGATATAATTTATTTTATATATCTATGGTAGTTATCTTCATTGGAATTACTTCAAGATTACTTTTTTTACAGATAGTAATGGTAGAGGATTTTAGAGAAACAGCAAATAGCAATAAATATAAAACAGTATCCGTTGCAGCAGCTAGGGGAGATATAGTAGATAGAAATGGTAAAGTTTTTGCGGAAAGTGTTCAAAATTATGTATTACAATTTAGTGAGACAGAAGAAAGTAAAGAGCATTTCTTTAAAACTATGTCTAGAGTTTTTGAAATATTAGATAAAAAGCAAATACCAATTGTAGATGAATTTCCTATAATTATAAATAATGAAGGAAAGCTAGAATATAACTTCAAAGCTACCGATGAATCAAGTAGAAAATGGCTAGAACTTAGATTTAAAAAGGATAGAGGTTTTTTAGAGCAGGTAGTAAAGAAAGAATATGGTGAGGGTAAGAAGTTTTCAGAGCTTACAGAAGAACAAAAAAATTATATGGATGTTTTGTTATTACAGATAACTGCAGAAGAGGCCTATAAGACTTTAGAGAAAGATTATGGTGTAGATAGATACTATGAATTAACTCTTCATGAAAGAAGAAGATTTTTACTATTAAAAGATGCTATGAAGATGCAAAGTTTTTCAGGTTATAGTCCAGTAGTAATTGCAAACACTTTAGATCAAGAAACAGCCTTTGTATTTGAGCAACTACAACCAGATATGCCAGGTATAATAGTTGATACTCAGCCTATGAGATCTTATCCTAATGGAGAATTAGGTTCTGCGTTTCTAGGGTATATGTCTCAAATTAACCCTTGGGAACAAGATAAATATGAAGAAAAGGGTTATGATGTAAGTACTGATGACATAGGAAAAGCAGGTATTGAGGCAGCCTATGAAGCCTATTTAAAGGGAACTAAGGGACAAGAGAGTATAGAAATTAATAAGCAGGGGCGGAGAGTTAGAACTCTAGGACAGGTAGAAGCTTACCAAGGAAAAACTGTGCAATTAAATATTGATATGGATGTACAAAGAGCTGCAGAAAAGGCACTGGATGAAGTGATGACTAATCTTCAAAAGAGTGGTAAAAATTATTATGGAGATAGTACTAATGCCACTAGAGGAGCAGCAGTAGCCATAAGTACTAAGGGGGAAGTGTTAGCCCTTGTTAGTAGACCTGGCTTTGATCCTAATATATTTACTGACCCTGGAAAATTAACTACTGAATTGTCACAGCAATACTTTAATCCAGATTTAGAAGCTATGGGAAAAGAATATATTAAAAAAAGAGGTCTTGCAAATATAAAGGGTATTTTAACAGATAAGGAATTAACTTTAAGTTTAGCAGAAAGAGAACAACTATTGCTTGATAGAATGTTCCCAATAGATAAAAGTATACCAGGAAATACTACAAGAAGAGAAGATAGATATGATATATTCCCTAAACCTTTTTATAATTACGGAACATTATCATTAGTTCCACCAGGATCTACCTTTAAACCGGCTACTGCGCTTGCGGGGTTAGAGGAAGGTGTTATTACTGGAGATACTGAGATTTTAGATGCTGGTGAATATGGAAAATACGGGTACAGGGGAGCTTGTTGGATATGGAATATGAATAAGCAACATGGGTCCCATGGTCGAATTAATGTTAAAGAAGCCTTAGAAGTTTCTTGTAACTATTTTTTCTTTGATGTGGCAGACCGCCTTTTTACAAAGGGTGGTGGAATGGAAAATACTAAAAATGCTTTAAATTTAATAGCAAAATATGGTTGGCAACTAGGACTAGGATTACCGCAAGGTAGCGATTTAAAAGCTTCTACAGGTATAGAAATTGAAGAAAACTTTGGTCAAATATATAATTATGAATCAAATAAAAATGTTCAAGCCAATACATTTATAAATCGAATGGCTGAAGACTTACAAAAGGGAATTAGCTCTATGAATGCAGCATCTCATTATAAGCCTTTTGACATTGTACAGCAAGAGGAAATTGGAACAGGTAAAGAATTAGAGCAAATAAAACTTACCAATTCTAAGAAAAAGGTTTTAGTGGATGCAATTAGAGAAGAAATAAAAAAAGAAGAGATGTCTACCTCTAATGATATCCTAGAAAGATTTAAACCTTTAATTCAAGATATAATTAATACTAATGAGACTATAAAAGCCTTAGGATATTCTGAAGATGATATAGAAAGCATTGCTGTAGCAATGTTCTATTGTGTAAATGATGCACATTCATATATTAAATCTCCAGCTAATGCCTATGATGCATCCATAGGTCAAGGTATGAATCAATTTACGCCATTACAATTAGCTAGTTATCTTGCTACCCTTTTAAATGGTGGAGAAAGATATGAAGTAAAGCTAGTTGATAAAATCATTGATAGTAAGACTAAAGAAGTTATAGAAGATATAGAACCAAAGCTTATAAGCAAAGCTAGTTTCAATAAGGCAAATATTGAAATTATTAAAGAGGGAATGGGTAAGGTTACTCAAGGAGAAAATGGTACAACTTCAGCTGTATTTAATGGGTTTCCTATACCTACTGGAGGTAAAACAGGTACATCTAATATAATATCAACTGAAGAGATGCAAAAAGCTACTGGAAGGGATGCAGCTTCTGTATATGTAGGCTTTGCACCCTATAAAAATCCAGAGATTGTAGTATGTTCTATAGTATTCGATGCTGCCCATGGTGATGGAACTATTGCCAAGGCAATGTTTGAAGCTTATTTTAAGGAAGAAATATTAAAAACTGATCCTAATTATGAATTTAAATATAAATAAAGAAAATAACAAATGGATTACCATTTGTTATTTTTTTAAAAGAATATTGTTATATAATAAGTATTTCAACAAAAAAATTATTTTTTCTCAATATAAAGAAGGAATTTAGGCTCTATACGTTGAAATAGTAAGAATATCTCGATATGTGGAGGTTGCATATGCAAGATGATGGTATAAAATTTAAAGGCGAAAAAGATGGACTTAATTTAGTTGTAAATATTAAACTCTTTAGCTCTATAGAGAGCTTAATTGAAGCATTGAGAGTAAAGCTTCGAAAGGGGAGAAGATTCTATAAGGGTGCCTCCATTAAAATAACTGTAGATATGAGGCAATTAGAAGCTAGAGATTTAAGAGCAATAAGAGACTTTTTATCAACGGAATTTATGATAAAGGATTGCTCCTTTATAAATTTAGAAGATAGTAATAAAAAGGTTTTTAATGGTATACATGAAGGGAAAACTAAGTTTGTCAGAAAAACTATAAGAAGTGGTCAAAGATTTGAATATTCAGGAAACATAGTTATCGTAGGCGATGTAAATTCTGGAGCAGAGGTATATGCTGAAGGAAATATAGTGGTATTAGGCGCTGTTAAAGGTAGTGTGTATGCTGGTATTAATGGTAATAGTGGTGCTATAATAGCCGCCTTTGCATTAACACCACAAATAATGCAAATTGCTGATCTTATCACTAGATCTCCAGAAGATATGGATAAACCTAGGTATCCAGAATTGGCAAGAATTAAAAATGGAAATATTGTTTTAGAACCATATTCAATAAATAAATATATTTAATCGGAGGTATTAGTAAATGGGAGAGGCCATAGTTATAACATCTGGGAAAGGTGGAGTAGGAAAAACTACTACTACAGCAAATATAGGTACAGCTTTAGCATCAATGGATAAAAAAGTAGTTGTTATCGATGGAGACACAGGATTAAGAAACTTAGATGTTCTCATGGGACTTGAAAATAGAGTTGTATTTACATTAGTTGATGTTATTGAAGAAAAGTGTAGATTGAAACAAGCACTTATAAAAGATAAGAGATTTAACAATTTATTTCTTCTTCCAACAGCACAAACTAGAGATAAAAATGATGTAGATATAAATGAAATGTTAAGAGTGGTAACACAGTTAAAGCAAGAGTTTGATTATGTAATTTTAGATTGTCCTGCTGGTATTGAACAAGGATTTGAAAATGCCATTGTAGGAGCAGATTGGGCTATTGTTGTTGTAAATCCAGAAATCACATCTGTCAGAGATGCAGATAGGGTTATTGGAAAGTTAGATGCTAAGGGGATAGAAAGACAGGAGCTTATAGTTAACAGAATGAACTTTGATATGGCTAAGAATGGTGAAATGTTGACTATAGAAGATATAAAGGAGTGTTTAGCTATTAAAGTTATAGGGGTAGTGCCCGATGATAGAAAGGTAACCATATCTACTAATAAAGGTGAGCCTATAGTGTTAGACAGTTCTGCTTATGCTGGTCAAGCTTTTAAGAATATTGGAAAAAGAATTTTAGGAGAAGAAGTGCCATTCCTAGATTTTAATGAAATATACGGTCAAAAAGGATTTATGGGTGCAATAAAAAAATTATTTGGAGGAGGTAGAAGTTAGATATGGACTTGTTTAAAATTTTTTCAAGCAAAGTATCTTCAAAGGATATTGCTGCAGATAGATTAAAGCTTATTCTAGTCCATGATAGAGCTACCGTTTCGCCAGATTTTTTAGAAAACATTAAAATGGAGTTGCTTAAGACTATATCTAATTATGCAGAAATTGAAAGTGGAGAAGAAATTGAAATAAGAATAACTACTAGTGATGAATATGATGGGAATTCCCCGGCTTTAGTGGCTAGTATACCTATTAAAAAAGTTAAGAGAAGGTAATCAATAAAGCTATGTTTTTCATAGCTTTTTTTCCTTGTTATGATATAATAGGAACAGGTATGGAGGGAGATGCAAATGAATAAATTATTAGAAAAATTTAAAATTAATGATAAGTTAATCAAAAATATAGATTTTAGTATTTTAATTGTAGTATTTTTAATTGTAGCCTTTGGTATAGTTAATATTTACTCTGCCATTGGAGCTAAATATGCCATGCTTCAATTTGCTTGGATGATTGTAGGCATGATAACTATATACTTCATATTAACTTTAGACTATGTGCAAATATTAAATTATGCACCTGTTATATATTGGGCAGCGGTTATACTTTTGCTTTTTAATGATATAACTGGTAAAGCGGTAAATGGAGCTAATGCATGGATTAGTTTGGGAAATAGAGCTATTCAGCCTGGAGAGTTTGCAAAAATTGGTATGATCCTTATGGTTGCAAAGGTTATAGAGGATGCTGAAGGTGATATAAATAATATAAAAACATTTTCTAAAATAGCCATGTATGCAGCTATTCCAATGATACTCATTGTAATACAGCCAGATATGGGGCTTACCATGGTTTCATTTTTTATAATGTTGGGAATTGTAATTGTAGCAAACTTAAATTGGAAAATCATAGTTGGAGGTCTTTCAGCAGTAGTAGTGGCAGTTGTAGGAATTTGGAACTCACCTTTTATGAAAGAATATTGGAAAATAAGATTTAAAGCTGTTATTGATCCAGATAGATATGCACAGGCAGAAGGGATGCAGCTAATTCAATCTAAAATAGCCATAGGTTCTGGCGGAATATTTGGTATGGGATTTATGAATGGGAAGCAATATAAGTTTGTACCAGAAAACCATACAGACTTTATCTTTGCTGTATTAGGTGAAGAATGGGGATTAGTTGGGGCTCTAGTACTTATGATGTTATATGGAATACTTTTATGCAAACTTATAAATATAGCAAAGAACTCCAAGGATATAGCTGGAGGTATTATAGTTGTAGGTGTAATAGCATCTATACTATTTTCAATAATTCAAAATATTGGAATGACCATTGGATTACTTCCGATATCAGGTATAACATTGCCTTTTGTTAGTTATGGTGGAAGTTCTATGTTAACTTATTTTATATCTTTAGGTTTAGCTTTAAATATAGGGATGAGAAAGAATAAAATTAATTTTTAGGAGTGATTTAAATGAGAGTTGCATTGGTTGCACACGATAAAAAGAAGGATGACATCATTGATTTTGCTAATAGATATAAGGATGTGCTAAAAGATCATGAACTTTATGCTACAGGCACTACAGGGAAACTTATTAATGAAATAGTTGGTCTTCCTATATATAGATTTTTATCAGGACCCTTAGGTGGCGACCAACAAATAGGAGCAAGACTTGCAGAAGGAAATATGGATATGATTATTTTTTTTAGAGATCCTCTTACAGCTCAACCCCATGAACCGGATGTAACAGCCCTTATAAGACTCTCAGATGTTCACTGTATACCTCTTGCAACTAATATAGGTACAGCAGAAGTATTCATGAAGGCTTTAAAAAACAGATAATTAAATTAATATTAAATAAAAGAAGCTGTCTCAAGACAATTTGTCAATCTTTTTAAAATGTTGAATTTGTACTTTAATATAAGTTCATGATTAACAGTATTTTAGGATTGGCATATACTGAGACAGCCTTTTTTTATTAGGTTCTGATGAAAATAAATTTTCATACCCATCATAAAGTTAGTTTTTTTTAATATATATAAATTAGTAATAGTAAATTATGGGGGGATATTTTATGGGAATTTATAATGAATATTATCAAAAATATTATTCTAATATAAAAAAGCAATCAGGAACTAGTGAGTATAAACCTACAAAATATAGTGGGAATAGTACTAAAGGTAGTAACTATAAATTAAATAGTAGAAGAAATACCTTCCCCGTTTATTTAAATGTTTTTGGGAAAGGATTTGCCAATATATTGATTATTCAATGCGTAATAATTCTAGTTCTTCTAGCTGGACTATTTCTAGCTAGAACATATCCTAACAGTTATGTTAATAAGGCATATGATAAGAGTATAGCAATTATAAATAATGGTTTATTGAAGGAAAAAAATATAACTATTGAGAATATAGTCCAAGCATTTAAAGAGAAAAGTATATTGGATATATTTAAGGAAGAAAAAATAACTGAAGTTTTTAATGAAGTAAAGTCTATGGTTAATTTTGAAGAAAAGAAAGAAAATTATATAAAAGAAAATTATGTAAACCCCATAGCCATAAAGGATAAAAATCAAATCACTATAAAAGATAATAAACTTTCTTTAAGCTTAACTAGTGAAAGTGATATAAAAGCATCATTTCCAGGAAAGGTAAAGAGTATTACTGAAGGAAAAGAAATTACTTTAATCCTAGACTATGGTGATGGTATTGAGATGAAATATTTTGGCCTAAGCGGTAGCAAAGTTAAAATTGGAGATGCTGTTGATACAGGAGAAGTTATTGGTACAGTTAAGGGAGATGAAGGCAATATATTAAGTATAGAAGTATTTTATATGGGAAATATTTTAAACCCAGAGAAATGCTTTAATTTTGAAACTATGATATAGCAAGATTATTAGGGGGAAATCATTGATACGAATAAGCAAATACTTAATACCCTATATAATTTTAATATTGATTATAGGATTTAAAAGTGAGTTAATTATAGGTTTTATAATCATAATCATCCATGAAATCATTCATTTAATAACAGCAAGAATATTAGGTTATTCAGGATTTTCTATAGACATATTACCAATAGGTACTACTTTAAAATTAAAGGAGCTAGAAGAGGCAACCCCTAAGGAAGATATTATTATATCCTTAAGTGGTCCTATAGGAAATTTTTTAATTGCTTTAACTAGTTATTTTTTAGGCAGATATTTTTCTAATTCTAGTTTTATTGAATTTTGCAATTATAATTTAGTTATAGGTATATTTAATCTTATACCAGCATTTCCTTTAGATGGAGGTCGTATATTAAGAGATATTCTTAATATTAAGCTCATATATAAAAAAGCTAATAAGATTGCGCTAAATATAAGTATAGTAATAGGATATATATTTGGAGCAATCTTTTTAATGGGATTATGCATGGAGCGACTGGTTTTAGATTTTGCATTTTTTTCTATATTTATATTAATGATTTCCTATAAGGAAAAAGGGAGGATAGCTTATATAATAATGGGATATATCATCAAAAAAAAGGAAAAGCTAATAGGTAGAGGATACCTAGAAAATAAAAGTATTTCTGTTTATTACAAAATAAATATATTACAATTAATAGAATTAATAGATAAAAACAAGTATAATGTATTTACTGTACTTGATGATGAAATGAACATGATAGGAGTTTTATATGAAGAGGATATATTAAATGGAATTAAGGAATTGGGAAATATAACTCTTGAAGAACTTCTAGAAAGCTATGAAAAATAGTATAGTTACTTGAAATATTATATAGTTGTGCTAAAATGAAACTTAGTTTCAGCGGATGTAAAATCCTCTGAAGCTAAGTTAAATTAACTTAAGGAGGATACTCAATGAATAAAATTTCCGACGATATTTTGTACAGAGTTGAGAAACCAGCTAGATATATAGGTGGAGAATTAAACTCATATAATAAAGAAAAAAACAATGTAAATATCAGATATGCTTTTTGTTTCCCAGATGTTTATGAAGTGGCAATGTCCCACTTGGGAACAAAAATTCTATATCATCTTATGAATGAGAGAGAGGATACCTTCTGTGAAAGATGCTTTGCACCTTGGCCAGATATGGAAAAACTACTAAGAGAAAATAACATTCCACTAGGAACTCTTGAAACTAAGGATTCCCTTAGTGAATTTGATATTTTAGGATTCACTCTTCAATATGAAATGAGCTATACTAATATCTTAAATATGTTGGATATGTGTAATATACCAGTTAGAGCTTCAAAAAGGGGAGAAGAATATCCTATCATCATGATGGGAGGTCCTTGTGCCTACAATCCTGAGCCTTTATATGATATAGCTGATGTCTTCATATTAGGAGAAGGAGAAGAAGTTACCCATGATGTTTTAGATGTTTATAAGGAAATGAAGGATAAATCAAAGGCCGAATATCTAAGAGCTATTTCAAAGATTCAAGGAGTTTATGTACCATCCCTTTATGACGTAAATTACAACGAAGATGGTACTATTAATGAGATGACTCCAAAGTATGAGGATGTACCTAAAACTGTTAAAAAGAGAATAGTCTCAGATTTTAATGCTAACAATTCTCCAGAAAAATTCATAGTTCCTTATACAGAAATTATTCATGATAGAATAGTTATAGAAACCTTTAGAGGATGTACAAGAGGATGTAGATTCTGCCAAGCAGGAATGATATACAGACCAGTTAGAGAAAAAACCACAGAAAAACTTATGGAAGAAATCGATGTTCTTGTAAAAAACACAGGTTATCAGGAGATTTCTCTAAGTTCCTTAAGTATTTGTGACTACTCTAATATCCAAAACTTAATATTTTCTTTAATTGAAAAGTATGGAGAAGAAAAAATAGGAGTATCTATACCATCAATTAGAATAGATGCCTTCTCTGTAGATTTAATAAAGGAGATACAAAAGGTAAGAAAGACAGGATTAACCTTTGCTCCAGAAGCTGGAACTCAAAGGATGAGAGATGTAATAAACAAAGGTGTAACAGAAGAAGACTTACTAAGATCTGCTAGAAATGCCTTTGAATCAGGTTGGTCAACTATAAAGTTATACTTTGTTATAGGACTTCCTTACGAAACCGTAGAAGACGTAGAAGGAATTGCACACTTAGCAGAAAAGGTAGTAGAGGAATACTTCCATGTACCTAGGGATGTAAGAAAGAGGGGCTTAAGAGTTACAGTAAGTACTTCTATATTAGTACCAAAGCCATTTACACCTTTCCAATGGGCTCCAATGAATCAAGTGGCTGAAGTGAGAGAAAAAATTTCAAGTCTTAGAGATGCTATAAAAAGTAAGGCTATTAACTACAATTGGCATGAATCAGCACTTAGCTACCTAGAAGCAGTATTTGCAAGAGGGGATAGAAAACTTTGTGATGTTCTAGTAAAGGCCTTTGAAAAGGGAGCTAGATTTGATGGTTGGAACGAGTACTTCAACTTTGAATTGTGGCAAGAAGCTTTTGAAGAATGTGGGGTAGATGGAGAATTCTATGCTTATAGAGAAAGAAGTTATGAGGAAATCTTACCATGGGACTTCGTTAATATAGGAGTAAGTAAAAGCTATCTAATAAGTGAAAATGAAAAAGCTAAAGAAATGGTTTTAACACCAGACTGCAGAGAGAGATGTACAGGATGTGGAATCAATACTAGCTTTAAGGAAAGGGAGTGCTTTCATGGTGCGTTATTTAATAAAATACACTAAAGAAAGTGAAATAAAGTTTTTATCTCATTTAGATTTAATGAGAACTATACAAAGAGTTATAAGAAGAGCAAAACTACCAATAGAGTATTCTAAGGGGTTTAATCCTCATATGAGCATATCTATAGCACAACCCCTATCAGTAGGGGTATATTCTACAGGAGAATACTTAGATGCAGTGTTTATTGAAGCTATTGATGAAAAGGAAATTATAAAGACTTTAAATGAAAATACAGTAGGGGGAGTTAAATTTTTATCTGTTACCAAGGTAGCCAGAAAAGAAGGACAGAAAAATCAACAAGCCATGGCTACCATAGATGCAGCTAAATATATAATAAAGTTTAAACTTCGGGATGAGTCTGCACTAGATATGGATTCTTTAATGAATTTAAGTCAATGGACAATTTTAAAGAAATCTAAATCAGGAGAAAAGGAAACAGATATTAAGCCTTTAGTTAAAGAGATAAAGTACTCCATAGATAATAAAATGTTAACTATAGAAGGACTTCTTAGTTGTGGAAGCAGAGAAAACCTATCAGCAAGTTTACTGAGTGAATTTATAAAAACTCACGTAAATGGAATTAAGGAAGATGCCTTTGTTGATATAAAAAGAGTAGAAATGTATGCTTTTAAAGGAAAAGAACTACTTACACTTCAAGAGTATTTTGCACAGTACTAGGAGTTGATTTAATGAAAAAAATATTCATTGAAAGACAAAATACATTATTAAAGATTGCAGTAAAATATGGTGATATTCTTAAAGAGTGTTTTATAGAAGAAGATACAGAAGGACCTAAGGTAGGAGACATATATAGAGGTGTAATTAAAAATATAGTACCTTCTATTCATGGTGCTTTCGTAGATATAGGTTATGAAAAAAATGGATATCTTTCCCTAGAAAAAAATCAGCATATAAACACCATTAAAAAAGGTGATGAAGTTATGGTAGAGGTAGTAAAGGAAGAGATAGATAAAAAAGGCCCAAAGGTAACTAGAAACCTTTCTTTACCAGGAGCCTATGTAGTACTTACTAAAGAACATAGCCATATAGAAATTTCAAAAAAGATTAAAACACCAAATTTTAAAGAATTGATAGAAAAAGCTATATCAAAACCTGAGGATGTTGGAATAATAATTAGAACAAAAGCAGAAAATATTGATATAAACATTTTAAAGGAAGAAATAAGTCAGTTAATACATAGATATGAAGAAATATGTAATAAGTTTACTTACTCATCTAAAGTGGGACCTCTCTATAAAGACAATGGGATCCTAAGTAGGGTTTTAAGAAATTATACTGAAGGTGGAGCTGAGATAGTAGTTGATAATTATGAAGATTACCTTTACTATGAAAAGTTAATTAAAGAAAAGCGCTTAGAAAATATTCATCTCAGCTTTTATGAAGGAACTTTATCCATATTTGATAATTATGGCATAGAAAAAGAAATTTTAGCTTTAAGACATAATAAAATTAACTTATCCAGTGGTGGTAACATTGTGTTAGAACGCACTGAAGCCATGAATGTGGTGGATGTAAATACAGCTAAAAACATAAAGCCATCCTTAAAGGAAAAAAATATTTTAGTAACTAACATGGAAGCTGCTAAGGAAGTAGTAAAACAGATAAGACTGAGAAATCTAGGTGGGATAATAGTAGTAGATTTTGTAGATATGAAATCTAATGAAGATAAAGCTGAAGTTTTAAAAGTTCTACAAGAAGAGTTTAAGGATGATAAGCATAATACTAAAATATATCCTTTCACAGAATTAAATTTAGTTCAGATAACTAGAAAAAAATATGGCAAATCCATATGTGATTATGTTTTTAATTCCTGTGTTCATTGTAAAGGTACAGGAGAAAAAGTATCTTTACAATATATATTAAGCATTTTAAAAGGTAAAGTGAAAAAAATAAAATCAGAGCAGGGAATTAAAAGTATCTATATAGAACTAGATAAAAACTATGAGAATGAAATAAGCAATGATATAGTAACTTTTGTGGATAAATTAGATGCACTAGACTGTGATATTTTTATTAGATTTCAGGAAAATCTAGATAATTTTAAAGCTGAATCTTTAATTTTCCATAGCCAAGTTGAAGCTATGCAAGAATTAAAAGTATTTTCTGCAAAAACTAGATGTAACTAATAATTTTGAAAAACATGGTAGTATTAGAGATGATAGTAACCAATAAAAAAATACCATAAGTTGCTTTACAATCATCAGCGTATGTGTTAAAATGTCATTTGTAGACCGCACACATAAGGTTTTTAAACTAACTTTAAAATTTTGTAAAGAATTTGCAAGTTATACCTGAGATGGCGAGACTGGATTGAGGAGGTGTATTTAATGTACGCAGTTTTACTTACTGGAGGAAAGCAATACAGAGTTCAAGAGGGAGACGTTTTATTCGTTGAAAAACTTGAAGCTGAAGTTGATTCAACTGTAGAATTCGATAAAGTTTTAGCAGTTGGAAAAGAAGACGGTTTAGTAGTTGGAAAGCCTGTAGTTGAAGGAGCTAAAGTTGTTGCTAAAGTAGTAGCACAAGGAAAAGCTAAGAAAGTTATAGTTTTCAAATATAAGCCAAAGAAAGACTACAGAAAGAAACAAGGTCATAGACAACCATTTACTAAAGTTGTAATTGAGAAGATTGAAGCTTAATTATGATTAAGGTAACTTTCAAAAGAACAAAAAGCATGTTAGTATCATTTCATGTATATGGGCATGCTGAGTATTTTGATGTTAAGCAAAATACAACTGTTTATGATGATGTTGTTTGTGGTTCTGTAAGTAATTTAGCCCAGGTAACAATCTTAGGAGTGTTAGAGGTGCTAAAGTTAAAACCTACATATATCGCGGAAGAGGGAAACATAGCTTTAGATGTATCTAAGTTATCTCATGTGGAAATAGAAAGTACACAAGTCCTACTAGAAACGATGTTATTGGGATTGAAAAATTTAGAAATTAGTTATGGAAAATATATCAAAGTTGTAGTAGAGGAGGTGCAGTGATATGTTACTAATAAACCTTCAGTTATGTGCTCATAAAAAAGGAGTAGGTAGCTCTAAGAACGGTAGAGATAGTGAATCTAAGAGATTAGGGGTTAAACGTGCAGACGGACAATTTGTACTTGCAGGAAACATCCTTGTAAGACAAAGAGGAACAAAAATTCACCCAGGTACAAACGTTGGTATCGGTGGAGATGACACTCTTTTCGCTAAGGTTGATGGAGTTGTAAGATTTGAAAGAGTGGGTAAAAACAAGAAAAAAGCTAGTGTTTATCCAATCGATGTAGAAATTGCAATAGCTGAATAGTTAATTAAGCACCCGTAAGGGTGCTTTTTTATGACATAGGACAATTATTTATTCTATGTTATAAAAAAACATCCCTAGGTGTTAATTAATTTTAAAATAAAACATAGGTAAAATTATTATTTTTGTAAATAATAATATACGTATACTTAATTCGTAAAAATATCAAAGGATATTTTGTTAGGAAGGTGAAATAATAATGTTTATAGATACAGCCAAGATTTTTGTACAGTCCGGAGATGGTGGTAATGGTTCCATTCATTTTAGAAGAGAGAAGTTTGCTCCACTAGGTGGACCAGATGGTGGAGATGGTGGAGATGGTGGAAGCGTCATATTAGTAGTAGATAGTAATATGACTACCCTATTAGATTTTTCTTATCACCGTAAATTCGTAGCTCCTAATGGAGGAAAGGGTGAAGGCTCTAAATGCTACGGAAGAGGTGGAGAAGATATTATTATCAGAGTTCCAATGGGAACTATAGTTAAAGACTTTGAAACAGATAAGGTTATGTGTGACTTAGCTCATGACGGCGATAAATTTGTAGTATGTAAAGGTGGAAAAGGCGGAAAAGGAAATGCAAAATTTTGTACTCCTACAAGACAGGCACCAAACTTTGCAGAGCCAGGTATGCCAGGAGAAGAAAGATGGATTAAACTAGAACTTAAACTTTTAGCCGATGTAGGACTTCTAGGATTCCCTAACGTAGGAAAATCAACGCTTTTATCCATGGTATCTAAGGCTAGGCCAAAGATAGCCAACTACCACTTTACTACTATAAAACCAAACCTTGGAGTAGTAGCAGTGAAGGGTATAGAACCTTTTGTTATTGCTGATATTCCAGGTATCATAGAAGGAGCAGCAGAGGGAGTAGGATTAGGATTAGAATTCTTAAGACATATAGAGAGAACTAGAATGCTTATTCATGTAGTTGATATTTCTGGAGTTGAAGGAAGAAATCCTATAGAAGACTTTAAAAGAATTAATGAAGAACTTAAAAAATATAGTATAAAGCTATGGGATAGACCACAGATAATTGCAGCAAATAAATCTGATATGCTCTATGATGAAGAAGTTTATGAAAACTTTAAAAAAGAATTACAAGCTATGGGCTATGATAAGATATATAAGATATCTGCAGCTACCAATGAAGGCGTAGATGATCTTATGAAGGCTGCGGCTGAAATGCTTAGCACAATTCCAGTTAAGGAATTAGAGATTTCAGAAGATGATAAATTTATTCCTGAAGAAAAGAGATTTACATATGAAATAAATGAAGTCGAAGAAGGTATATTTGAGATTACAGGATCCTTTGTAGATAGATTATTAACTAGTGTAAATGTAAATGAGCCAGATTCATTAAGATACTTCCATAAAGTTTTAAGAAACAAAGGAATTATCGATGAGTTAAAGGATATGGGAATACAAGATGGTGACCTAGTAAGATTAAATGATTTTGAATTTGAGTTCTTATTATAAAATTAGGGGGAAATAAATAACATGATAACAACAAAACAAAGAAGCTATCTTAGATCTCTTGGAAGTCAATTAGTACCAATATTCCAAGTAGGAAAAGGTGGCATAGAAGAGAACTTTCTTAAGCAGATAGATCAAGCTCTAGAATCAAGAGAGCTAATCAAGATAAAAACTTTAAATAATAGTGGGATTACAGCAAGAGAAGCTTCAGAAATTTTATGTGAAGAATTAGGTTGTGAAGGAATTCAAGCTATAGGAAGCAAATTAGTTATATATCGTAAATCTAAGAAAAATCCTAAAATAGAACTTCCTAAATAAAATACATTTAATAGAGTTTTAGAAACCTTTAAATATATGTAACTTTTAAACAAGTATTCCATTTATAGTTGGTAAAATACTTCATATATGGTATTATAATTTAAAGAGGTAATAGCATGAAAAAGGCAATTTTTGGAGGAACTTTTGATCCTATACATATAGGACATATTCATATAGCTTATGAAGCACTATATAATTTAAGCCTAGATGAAATCATATTTATGCCAAATGGTAGACCACCACATAAAAGGGCTAGAGCTGTGACAGAAGAGAAAATTAGGTATAAAATGGTTTCTCAGGCCATAAAAGGGGAGAAAAAGTTCTCCATAAGTGATTTTGAGATAAAAAGTGACAGTTTAAGTTATACTTATAATACTCTAATGCAGTTTAACCATAGAGAACCTTATACTCAATGGTATTTCTTAGTTGGAGTAGATAGTTTAATGACTTTAAGACAGTGGAAAAATATTCACATCATATTAGATAACTGCACTTTAGTTGTGTTTTCTAGAACTGGATATGCTATGGATGATGTATTAAAAATGAAAAAGGATTTAGAGAAAGAGTATGGCAAAGAGATAATTTTGTTAGAAATGTCTCTTTTAGATATATCATCTACAGAAATTAAAAAGAAAATTTCAGAAGATAAAATGGTTAATTACCTTCTTCCCCAAGGGGTAGAAGAGGTAATTAATCAATATAATTTATATAGAAATAAGGTGTAAGGTATGTGGCAGGAAAATAGAATAAAAGATTATATAAAAATTCATCTTACCAAGGAGAGATATAACCATAGTTTAGGTGTAATGAAAACTAGTGAAGACCTTGCAAAACATTATGGTATAAATCCTAATAAAGGTAGAATAGCTGGGCTTTGTCATGATTGTGCTAAAAATTTTTCTGCCAATGATTTAATTAATAAAGCAAGGAGTAATGGAATAATTATTTCAGATATATATTACAAATCTCCTCAGCTTTTACATGGTTTAATTGGAGCATATATTTCAAAGGAAATGTTCCATGTGGAAGATGAAGATATTTTAAATGCAATAAAATATCATACTACAGGACGAGAAAATATGTCGACATTAGAAAAAATAGTTTATATTGCTGATTGTATAGAGCCTTCAAGAAATTTTAAAGGTGTGGAAGAATTAAGGACTTTAGCCTATGAGAATATAGATAAAGCTCTTTTAAAATCTTTTGATGATACTATAATGTATATATTATCTAGAAACTCAATAATGCATATAGATACCATTAAAGCTAGAAATTATTTGTTAGTTACTAAAAGAAACTGATATTACTAGGTAAAAATTATCTAATAATATATAATAATTTAAATTGGGGAGGCAAAAAAATGGATAAAATCATAATCAACACTGAAAAAGCACCTGCAGCTTTAGGACCATACTCACAGGCAGTAAAGGTAGGAAATTTACTATACACTTCAGGTCAATTACCAATAAATCAAGCTGGAGAATTAGTAAATGATGATATACAAAAGGCTACAGCTGTGTGCTTAGAAAATGTTAAAGCTATTCTTGAAGAGGCTGGTACATCCTTAGATAAAGTTGTAAAAACTTTAGTATTTATAAAGGATATGAATGACTTTGCAGCCATGAATGAAATATATGGAAAGTATTTCAATGCAAATCCACCTGCAAGATCTTGTGTTCAACCAGGTAAATTACCAAAAGATGCTTTAATAGAAATAGAAGTAATAGCAATAGTAGAATAATTAAGTATATGATTAAGCCTCCTACACAAGGAGGCTTAAATATTTATAAATAGAGGTGACTAGAAGATGAGTGTTATTACATATAAGGTAGGAAAAGAAGGCCAGGATGTGAAGATAAGAGACTACATGAAGGAGAATTTAAATCTTTCTGGTAGATTCATTCGTGGTTCAGCTATGGATAGAAGGTTAAGAGTAAATGGTAAAGAAGTAAAGCTTAACTATAAACTTCAAGAAGAAGATATTATTGAGGTTACTGTAAATGCAGAGGAAAGCCAAAATATAGAAGGTGAAGATTTAAACATAAAGGTTATTTATGAAGATGATGATCTATTAATAGTTGATAAGCCTCCTTTTATGGTAGTTCACCCAACTAAAAATCATCCTATGGGAACCTTAGCAAATGGAGTTATTCATCATTTTAGAAGTAATAATGATAATTCTATAGTAAGATTAGTTAGTAGATTAGATAGAGATACTTCTGGACTTATTATGATAGCTAAAAATCAATTTTCTCACATGAACTTAGCAAAATCCATGGAGAAAAATTTAATTAAAAAGTCTTATTTAGCTATAATTCATAGAAACCTTGAAAATCAAGAAGGTACTATAGACCTACCTATAGGAAGACCTACAGATGAAACAATAAAAAGAGCAGTTTTACAGGATGGTCAAAGAAGCATTACTCATTATAAGGTAAAAGAGAGTTATAAAGAAGGAACTTTAGTAGAATTGGTCTTAGAGACTGGAAGAACCCATCAAATAAGGGTACACTTAAGCTATGTAGGATGTCCTATATATGGAGAACAACTCTATAGTGATTTTAATGATGAAGAATTAATATCTCGTCAAGCCCTACATGCCTATGCTCTAACATTGCCACATCCTCGAAGTGGTGAGATTTTAAACTTTGAAAGTGCTCTTCCAGAGGATATGGCAAAGCTTATACATAGCTTTCAATCCATATAGAAAATTCATAGCCGGAGACCTAGCAGCTCTTTACTCCCACTTTTAAGAAGATAGGAGTATTGGAGTTGGAAGTCATAGGATAAAGAAATGGTGCTTCATTAGTTAATAATGCAGCACCATTTATATTTTGATAAATTAATATTTATTTCTGTATGAATTATAAGAAGAGAAAAGTTTTTTTCGTTTTTTGGCTAATTTTCTTTTCTTAATAATATATATAATAGCTAATATTAGAAGAATAATTCCTAAAACTATTCCACCTATAATCATAAATAGATTTTTATAGCTTATAGTGTTATCATCTGTAGTAACTAGATTACCAACTACAGGAAGCACTTCTTCTTCGTAATCACTACCACTTAAAACCTCACTACTATAGCTTTGACTATTATAATTAACTGCAACAGTAGTAATAGGCTCACCCTTATTAAAAAATTTATTACTAAGAGTATCCTTATTAATTACTATGGATGGCTTTTCTTTAGAACTGTTATCCTTGGTATATAGTATGTCTTTATCAGCCAATAAGGGAATAATTGAACCATTAGTAGTTTCGTAAGTACCTATTTCTTCACCTTTTGAAAAAGCTTTTTCAGTGGAAAAGTTTTTAAAGGCCCAATCAAAAAGTTTAGGAGTTTCATCATAATAGGCTTTATTTTCATCAAATAATATTGCTATTATAAACTTGTCATCCCCTTTACAAGCAGAAGCTACAAAAGAATGACGGGATTCATCAGTATAGCCTGTTTTGCCAGCAATGGCATCTGGATAATAGCATTCATAAGCATCGTGAAGTAGTCTATTATCGTTCCAAAGAGGTCTTTTTTCTTTAAAAATATTTGTAGGCTGTAAGAAAGTAGATTTAGTTTTAGATATTTCAATATATTTTTCGTGATTTAATAATTCTTTTTCTATAAGAGCTAAATCATAAGCTGTAGTTCTATGTTTATCATCATAAAGTCCATGAGGATTTACAAAGTTGGTATTTTTACAACCCAGTTCCTTTGCTCGTTGATTCATTAATACAGCAAACTCTTCAATGGAGCCAGATATATGCTCTGCTAGAGCAGCAGCACAATCATTTGCGGAAACCATTATTACTGAATATAACATTTCTTCTACAGTCATCTTTTCTCCCACATCTACATAGATTTTTGAACCCTCAATGGTAGGAGGAAATTCACCTACAGTTACAACTTCATCTAGATCACAATTTTCTAGAGTTAGAAGTACTGTCATTAGTTTTGTTGTAGATGCTGGTGGATAAGGTTTATTTTCATTTTTACCATAGACCACTGCCCCGGTATTAGCATCCATAACTACTACGCTTTTACCAGTTATTGAAGGTGGGTCTGAGTATGCATATGCATTACCATAACTTAATAGGGTTATAGCAAAAAATGATAATATGATAAATAATAGTTTTTTCATAGAAATCTCCTTACTATACATATTTAATTTTTATCTAGTAACTTTTTTAACACATAATACATTATTATATCAAAAAAAAGTTGGAAGTACGATAATAATTTATAAATATTATGGATAAGATGTTAATTAAGAGGTGTATTAAAGTGAAATTAAAAGAAAAAATAATAGGAGCATTATCCATATTAATACTTAGCATTATATTTTTGGTAGCAGGATACATAATTAATCATAATAAAGAAGAAGAATATAAAGAGGTATTCCTTGATGAACAACAGTATTTCCAGGGCCAAAATTCAAAAGGTAATGGAGAAAATGAAAATACTGAGAATAAAGATAGTGAAAATCAAGAAAAAATAAGTGATAGTAAAATAGTTGTAGATATAAAGGGTGCAGTGAAAGATCCTAAAGAATATGAATTAAAAGCAGGTTCTAGAGTAAGAGACTTAATTGAAATTGCAGGGGGACTGACACCAGAAGCAGATGAGGAAAAGATATATTTTTCTAAAATACTAGAGGATGAACAATGTATTAAAATATATAAAATAGGAGAAGAAGTATTAGATTCAGAAATTGAAGTTGAAGGACAGCAGGAAAAGAGTACAGGAGCTGTAGATTCAAAAGGAAAAATAAATATAAATAAAGCAACGGTGGATGAGCTCATGACAATTCCAGGTATTGGTCAAGTAAAAGCTCAGAGTATAGTAGATTACAGAAATAAAAATGGAAAATTTAACTCCGTAGATGAATTAACAAATATAACGGGTATAGGAGTAAAAACCTTAGAGAAATTGAGAGATAAGGTAGACATAAAATGAGTATTAGTATAGAATTATTAAAGAATTAGTATGATTTTCAATACTAAATAAAGTTTAATTTAATAAAAAATAAAGTTTGTTTTTATTATAAAATAAGGAGGTAAAACCATGTCAAAAAGATTAACAGAACTTTCAAAAACCTCTGGATGAGCAGCTAAAATAGGGCCGGAGACCCTTTCAAAAATACTAGGTAAGTTACCTAAAATGTCAAATGAAAACCTATTAGTAGGAATAGAAACTTCTGATGATGCAGCAGTTTACAAGCTAACAGAGGATATAGCAGCTATTCAAACCTTAGATTTTTTTACTCCAGTTGTAGATGATCCTTATACCTTTGGAGCCATAGCAGCTGCAAATTCCCTAAGTGATGTTTATGCCATGGGGGGAAAGCCTACAGTAGCCATGAATATAGTTTGCTTTCCTAATTGCCTTAATATAGATATATTAGGAGAAATTTTAAAAGGTGGCGCTGATAAAGTCATAGAAGCAGGTGCCGTAGTGATTGGTGGACATACTGTTGAAGATGACGAACCTAAGTATGGATTATCTGTTATGGGAATAGTACATCCTGAAAAGGTCCTTAAAAACCATGGTTGTAAGGTGGGAGACGTACTTATATTAACAAAGCCTATAGGTACAGGAATTGTTAATACAGCTATAAAGGCAGAAATTGCATCCAAGGAAGTATATGATGAAGCTGTAAAGGTTATGAGTACCTTAAATAAATATGCAGGTGAAATTATAGTAGATTACAACATAAATGCATGCACAGATGTTACTGGCTTTGGGATAATGGGTCATGGATATGAGATGGCATCAGCTTCTGATATCACTATAAAGTTATTTAAAGATAAAATTCCAGTGATTAAAGGTGCTAGAGAATATGCTGAGATGGGTTTAGTGCCTGCAGGAACCTATAACAATAAAGGATATTTAGATGGCAAGTATAAATTAGAGGATATTCCAGAATGGCTAGAGGATGCTTTATTTGATCCGCAAACCTCAGGAGGCTTATTAATATCTACTCCTCAAGATCAAGTTCAGTCTATGATGGAAAGATTAATGAAGTTAGATATAAAACCTGCTATTATTGGTGAAGTAATTGAAAAGGGTGAAGTGCCTCTAGTGGTAGAATAGATAATCATCCATAAATTGTATCTTATTAAAAATGCATGGGAGAAGTAAAATGAATAAGGAATTATTAAGAAAATTACCTAAGATAGATGAACTTTTAAAACTTCAATCAGTAAATAAGTTAATAGAAGAAAATTCTAGAACCATAGTTTTAGAATCCTTAAGGGAAGCCATAGAATTTTATAGAAATGGTATATTAAAAGGCAATGTAGATAGTTTAAATACAGAGCAAGTACTAGATTTTGCAGTTCATACCCTAGAAAACAAAAATAAAATGCACCTAGAAAGGGTGATAAATGCCACAGGAACTGTTATACATACTAATTTAGGTCGTTCACTTTTAGGAAAAAAAGCTATAGAAAATGTGATAACAGTGGCAGGTAGTTATAATAATTTAGAATATGACATAGAAAGCGGAAAAAGAGGTTCTAGATATTCTCACATAGAAGAAATTATTAAAAAGGTTACTGGAGCAGAAGCTGCCATGGTAGTAAATAATAATGCTGCAGCTATAATGTTAGTCCTAGATACCTTAGCAAAGGAAAAGGAAGTTATAGTTTCTAGAGGAGAACTAGTAGAAATAGGTGGCTCATTTAGAATACCAGAAGTTATGAAGTTTAGTGGAGCTAAGCTAGTAGAAATAGGAACTACAAATAGAACTCATCTATATGATTATGAGAATAATATAAGAGAAAATACAGGAGTACTTTTAAAGGTTCATACCTCTAACTTTAAAGTTTTAGGCTTTACAGAAGGAGTGGCCTTAGAGCAGCTTGCAGAACTGGGAGAAAAGCATGAAATCCCAGTGGTAGAAGATATAGGTAGTGGAGTTCTTATAGACTTTGGTAAATATGGTTTTACATATGAACCTACCGTCCAGGATAGCATAAAAAAAGGTATTGATGTAGTAACCTTTAGTGGAGATAAAATGCTAGGTGGTCCACAGGCGGGAATCATTGTTGGGAAAAAGAAATATATCGATAGAATGAAAAAGAATCAATTAACTAGGGCCCTAAGAGTTGACAAAATGACTTTAGCAGCATTAGAAGGTACCTTAAAATATTATATAGATGAAAAAGAAGCTATAGATAATATTCCATCTTTAAATATGATTTTGATGCCTAAGGAAGAAGTTAAGAAAAAATGTATACTTCTAAAGAGGAAGTTGCAAAGTAAGACTCAAGACTTAAAATTTTATATAGACAAAGGTGAATCCATGGTAGGTGGAGGGTCCATGCCTACAGAAAAAATTGAAACCTATGTAGTTAAAGTAACCAGTGATAAATTTTCTCCAGAGGATATGGAGAGAAAACTTAGATTAGGAGAAACTCCACTAATAGCTAGAGTTTATAATGATGAACTAGTTTTAGATGGAAGAACCTTATTTAAAGAAGATTTTGATGAAATAGTACAATGTTTTAAGGCTATAGAGTAGATTAGACCAAACAGGTGGGTTACTACCTATCTGCTCTATTAGAAAACAGATGCTTTGAAAGGATGAAGTAAAATAGATGAAGCATATAATTATAGGTACTGCTGGACATATTGACCATGGTAAAACTACCCTAATCAAGGCTCTTACAGGAAGGGAAACAGATACTCTACAAGAAGAAAAAAACAGAGGGATATCTATAAATTTAGGATTTACCTATTTTGACTTACCTTCAGGTAGAAGAGCAGGAATAATTGATGTACCAGGTCATGAAAAGTTTATTAAAAATATGTTAGCAGGAATAAGTAGTATAGATGTGGTGTTACTTGTAATAGCTGCCGATGAAGGAATAATGCCGCAAACCAAGGAACACTTTGAAATATTAAAACTTTTAAATATAAAGAAAGGTATAGTAGTATTAACCAAGTCGGACTTAGTAGAAGCTGAATGGTTAGATATGATAAAGGAAGACATAAAGAAAGAGTTTAAGGATACTTTTTTAGAGGATGCACCTATTCATACAGTATCCTCTAAGACTAAAATTGGTTTTGAAGAATTAATTGTGGATATAGATAAATTAACTGAAGAAGTAGAAGCAAAGGATACAGAAGGTCATTTTAGATTACCAGTAGATAGATCCTTTAGTATAAGTGGTTTTGGTACAGTAGTAACTGGAACTATAATAAGTGGAAAGGTATCCCTAGGTGATACCGTGGAGATATATCCAGGTAAGATTAAGGCTAAAGTTAGAGGAATAAGAGTCCATGATGTGCCTTCAGAACTTGGAGAAGCAGGACAGCGTTGTGCTATAAACCTTTCCAATATTAAGGTATCAGAGGTACAAAGAGGTAATGTGGTAGCTAAAGAAGATATTATGGAACCTTCTTTAATCATAGATTGTAAATTATACCATATAAAAACTGCTGAAAAATCTATAGTAAATAGACAAAGGGTAAGGCTATACCATGGTACAGAAGAAATAATCTGTAGAATTATCCCCTTAGATAAAGAAGAGATTAAACCTGGACAGTGGGCTTACGTCCAGCTGAGATTAGAAAAGCCTATTACAGCTCAAAGAAATGACCGCTACATCATAAGAAGTTATTCTCCTATGAATACCATAGCAGGAGGTATAATAATAGAGCCTAATGCTAAAAAATCTAAGAAGGTTACTGCTGAGTATTTAGAAGAACTAAAACTAAAAGAAAGTGGTAAATCTACTAATATTTTAGAAAATACAGTGAAAAATCTAAGCGATACCTATCCAGATTCTTTAGCTATATTAAAGAGTCTTGGGAAAAATATGGATAACATAGAAGAGGAATTAAAAGTTTTAGAAGATCAAGAGATCATAATAAGACTAGGTGGACAGGATAATAACATATTCATCCATAAAGATTTCTTAAAGGATAAAACTAAAGAATTAAAGTCACTGATAGAAGATTTCCATAAAAAGAATCCATTAAAATTTGGAATATCTAAAGAAGAAGCTAAAAATAAAATATTTACTAAGAAATTAAAACAAAAGAATTATGATGAGATATTAAACATGTTAGTAGAAAAGAAAACAGTAAAAGTTAGTGAAAAATTTATAGCTTTATATGATTTTAATGTAACCTTGAATAAAGAACAAGAAAGAATGAAAAACTTTATAATAAATGAATATAAAAAGTTAAAGTTTACCCCTCCTAAATATGTAGACTTAGCTCAAGGGGAAAAAGATAGAGCAGGATTTAAGATGGTATATGAACTTCTACTAGATAAGGAAATTTTAATTAAATTAAATGAAGACTGTACTCTTCTTAAGGAAGATTATGAAGACGCTAAGAATAAGGTAAGAAATTATATCCTTGAAAATGGCTCTATATCAGCAGCTACGGCTAAAGAAATTTTTGAAAGTAACAGAAAATATACCATTGCTATCCTAGAACATCTAGATAGTATAAAATTCACTAAACGTGTAGAAAATGATAGAGTAATGTATTAATATTGAAAAAAATCAAGTATTGATAATTTTAATACTTGATTTTTTATCTATTACATCTTATAATACCAAGTGTAGGAAGTAATATGGGAGTAGATAGGTGCTGGTGTGCCTGCCGGTCTTCAAAACCGAGTTGCCGTGCTAAGACCACGACGGGTGAGTTCGATTCTCACATATTCCCGCCAAAAAAACAATGGGCTAGCCCATTGTTTTTCATTTTTTGAATTACGTCATTTTGCTGGAATGGGGTCAGACCCCTTCCCATTTTATGGGAGGGGGTCTGACCCCGTTACTTTTTTTGGAATAATACTTGGAACACGCATGAACACAACAAATAGTTAACTAGTCAGCCATACAAATATTTCTATATTTACACATAATTTCATTGATATATTCATACAAATTTATATTTACATACCCTATATTAACTTCAATGAAATTATGAATGAAAAGTTTTATTATATAAATAAAGGATTTTCATCCTAAAAAAAGAATAATAGATATTACATTTAAGAATAGAAAGCTTATATTCTGTATGGGAAATAAGTTATATATTATATTTCTACGATTGTAAGGGAGAAATGGATTATGAAGAAAGTTTTGACAGTGGTATTAATAGCAATTTTATATTTATCCTATTTCGGAGCAACCGTTGTAAAATCAAATTTTTTTGGAAACATTTTATCTCCCATTGTAACTTTTATAACAGCTTATTATGTTTTTAAAGGTTATTATATGGAGGAGAAAAATAAGACATTAAAAACTTCAGGATTATTTTTGGCTCTAAGTATTTTTAACTGGGCTGTTTGTGATGTTATATGGGCAGTGGAAGCCATGATTCTGAAAATTAATCCAGAACAAGTTAGTATTATATCTAATGGGTATTCATTGACTAATTTACTATTACTATGTTCCTTAATTATAGGTGGATATCATCAGTTTAAAAAATGGAATGCGACCCAGGTTTTAATAGATACTGTTGCAATAACAATCTGTACTATGACTTTAGTTTGGGTTATATTTTTTAATACTGATATGCAAAATGCAATAATTATGAAAAGTGATTGGATTTTTATGATTTGTGTATTTGTAGACTTTTTAATATTTATCTGGGTTGCTAGTTGGTTCTTGTCTATAAGAAAAGGGAAAATACCTTTATATTTAAGGGTTACAGCTGGTTCATATATACTCTATATAGTTTTTGATATTATTTATTATTATGAATATTTTTACAGTTTATATGAGCCGAATTCATTATTAGATGCTGCATATGCAATTGCTTTTGGAGTGGTAGCTATAGGATCAATTATTAAAATTAAAACTCAACATAAGATAGAACGTACTGAATTCATGAATAGTGGTAGAAATAAAAAGGGGCTTTTATTATTAACTGCTCCAATAATTTTAATCCTATTTAAAGGGGTGCAGTTAGAATATTTATTATTAATGCTTATAGTTATTACCTTTTACTATATACATTCAAATCATGTTCAAACCAATATACTTAAAGAAGAATTATTAAAAAATGAAAAGCAATTAAACTTAAGGTTGGAAAGCAAGGTTCAGGAAAGAACAAAAGAGTTAAATGATTTGATAAATAAAGATGTAGTTACAGGTTTACATAGTAGAAGATATTTTCTTCAGCAGATTGATAATAATATTAATAATCTGAAGAAAGATGAAAATATTATTCTTTTTTACATTGATTTAAATAAATATAAAATGCTAAAAACTATGTTTGGTAATTATATTGGAGAAAAAGTATTAGTGGAAATAGGAAAGAGACTTAAAGCGTATGTCTATAGAGAAGAAGATATTTTAGCTTCCTTTGGTGAAGATGTTTTTGTTTTTGCTAAGGAAGGTTCTTATACCTACGGAGATGGACTAGAAATGGCTAAAAATCTTATACATTCCTGTAGTGACATATATGCCATTGAAGAGCATGATATACGACTTACTCTAAATATAGGAATATCTATATATCCCCTTGATGCAAAAAATAGAGATGAAATGATAAAACATGCAGATATAGCTATGCTACAAGCTAGGTTATTAGGGTTTAATAGGGTAATGGTCTTTGATAAAAAGCTAGGGGAATTAGCATTTGCTAAAAATGAAATTGAAATTATGCTTAAAAAAGCTGACTTGAATGAAGAATTTCAACTGTATTATCAACCACAAGTATCTATTGAAGATGAAAGTATTATAGGATTTGAGGCACTTATACGATGGCAAAGAAATTATGGAACATTTATTTCACCTGGTGAATTTATTCCCATTGCAGAGGAAACAGGATTTATAATTCCTATAGGATATTGGGTTATGGAAAATGCTATGGCACAGCTATACCAGTGGAAGAAAAAAACTAAAAGACACCTTAGAATGGCAATTAATGTTTCTGTAAGACAGTTAAAGGATAATAGTTTCATTATAAAATTAAAAGAAATCATGGAAAGATATCATATTATACCTGAAGAAGTAGAAATTGAAATTACAGAAACTTTAGAATTGGAAGAAGATGTAAAAGTTAAAGATACATTGTTAAAGATTAATGCAATGGGTATTTCAATAGCTGTTGATGACTTTGGAACTGGATATTCCTCTTTATATTATTTGAAGCAGTTACCAGTGAATAGGGTTAAAATAGCAAAACCTTTAATAGACCTAATAGATAAAGACAACTATGATTATGCAATCGTTAAGGCTGTAATTACCGTTGCTAAAGCAATAGGGGTTCCTGTGATAGCTGAAGGAGTTGAAAGAAAGGAACAATTGGAATGTCTAAGAAAATTACAATGTGATGAGATTCAGGGATATTACTTTGCAAAGCCAATGCCAGCAGAAGAAATATATATAAATTGGTTATAAAACTGAATTACAATTTATTACTTTGGCAATGATACTACAGGGTGATATTATGGATAAATCAATGATTCAGATATGTTTAGCAGGGATTTTTGGATGTACTATATACTTTTTATATAGCTACATGGGAATTTTACCAGCTGTAGTTTTTATAGTAATTTATATACTTTTACTTAAAAAAGATTTTAAGAAGCCCATAGCTTTTATAGTTATGGGGTTTTCTATGTTATTTTTTATAAACTGCATTATATATTTTTATTCCATGGACCTAGGTGAAAATGTTAAGTGCAGAATCGTGGAGGAAGGCAAGGATTACTATATTGGTAGTCTTAAAAATAGAAGAATTAAAATTTTTCCTAAGAACAAGGAGATTCAATTAGGAAGGCAGTACATATTAAAAGGAGAATTTCAGAGAAAGGTAGATTATAGCAAAGGAATTGTAGGAGAGTATAACCTAATAGCTTCAAAGCCTTTAAAAGACGATTTAATATACAAGGGATACTTGATAAAAAGTCATCTTTATAATAAGCTTTTAGCTGTTACTGATGAAGAAGGAGCTGCTATTATACTAGCAGTAAGTGGTGGCGATGATAGCTATATTGATTATGATAAAAGAGAAGAATTTAATGCTTTAGGTATATCTCATATAATAAGTGTATCAGGACTTCATGTATCATTAATTTATGGAGTACTTCAAAGTATAATTGGATATAAACTAGCTTTAATAGTTCTTTTCTTTTATGTTATATTTACTGGAGGAAAAAGCTCTACCTTTAGAGCCTTTATAATGATATTTTTGCTGGTATTAGGCCCTAAGGTGAAAAAGACATATGAAGGTATATCAGCCTTAGCATTTGCAGCATTTTTACTTCTGCTAATAAAACCTTACTACATATTAGATATAGGTTATGTACTTAGTTTTTTAGCCGTATTAGGAATCCTCACTTTAAATAATAAAATTAAAAGGAAATTTTATAAGCTCCCTAATTTTATAGCTACATCCCTTAGTTTAACCTTTAGCTCTATGATTTTCACTACACCCTATATAATAATGAGATTTAATGCTGTGAGTTTAGGTGGACTTATTTCTAATTTATTTTTGATTCCATTTTACACATTCCTATTAGTTTTAGGTAATCTTCTACTTCTTTTTATTAAAGTTCCAACAGTGTTTAATCTTTTATCTCTAATTACTAACTCAGTGCTACTTATAATTAATACAATGGAGGAATTCTTAGTTAATCTTTTGCCCTTACCCTTAGAATTTACTTACATAGAAGGGGTTATGATTCTCATATTATACCTAAGTTATATCCTCATAAGAAGAGGGGTGAAGTCTTTGAGATACTTGCCTATATTACTATTTCTTTTAACTATAAAGCAGCAATATATAATTTACCCGGAAATAAATTTTATAGGGGGTAAAAAGGCTGATATTATAGAAATAAACTATGGTACCAGAAAAGTAATGGTATGTAAGCAAAAGGTGAAGTTGAAATATGTCTATGAAAATTATAAGAGTTTAGATAGAATCTATGATGAATTTGAAGAAGAGCTAACCTTAAAACTTTCAAAGCATTGTACTATAGATGTAGAAGATAAGTACGGAGTTCTCTCTTTAAAAATAAATCATAGAGGGAAAATTAGTAATATAATTATAGACAAGGAATATGAAAAAGAAGCAGTTCAATGCTGTTATAAAAGCAATTCTTCATCAACAAGTCCAAACTATGATATAATAAGGATTAATAGAAAAAGAGAAGGAATTATTCTAGGACATTATTATGAAAACTATAAACTCATAGGTGGAGAATTATATCATAATTATGTTCACTAGAATAAGTATTATGCTGAAATAAGTATTATACTGAATTAAAGAGTGGAGGAATTTTTCTTGATAACCTTAGAACAACTTGAAAAACACATAAAAGAAAATAAACTAAAAAATTGTTATATACTTTGTGGTTCTGATGAAGGACTTATAAAGACAGCTATAAAAAAAATAAAAAATTTAAAGATAGATGAAAGTTTTGCTGATTTTAACTATACAAGAATTTCTGGCGATAAACTAGATGTAGATGCTTTAATAAATAATTGCGAAACTATTCCCTTTATGAGTGAATATAGAATGGTAGAAATCTTTAGAGCTAACTTTTTAAGAGATAAGGGAGAAGATATAGATAGCCTTAGAAACTATCTTAAGGATATTCCTCATTATACCTTTTTAATTATGTACTATGTCTTTGAAGATGATAGAGAAAAGCTTAGTAATAAAGTTAAGAAGCTTCAAAATGTATGTGAGGTTGTAAAAGTTGATAAACTAAAGGGCATGGGTCTTCAAAGTAAAGTAAAAGCCATGTTTGAAGAAAAGGGAAAGTCCATAGGAAAAAGTGAAGTTGGATATTTTTGCTCTATCATAGAAAATAACATGAACATAGTAGATAACGAGATAGAGAAGCTTATTTTATATACTGAAGGAAGGGAGATAACTAGAGAAGATATAATAAAGATGTGTCCCTATGAAAAGGAGAATGATATATTTAATTTAGTATCCTATCTTTCAGAAAGAAATATAAAGGCAGCCATAGATACTTTAAATCAATTGATATATAGGGGTGAAAAACCACCTAAAATTTTATCTATGATAGAGCGTCAATTTAAGCTTTTATTTGCTATAAGAATAAAGATTGGAAAAGGGATTAGAAAAGAAGACATAGTAAAGGAATATAACCTAAATCCCTATATTGCAGATAAGATGATAGTTCAAAGCAAAAAGTTTTCTCAGGAAGCTCTAAAGAAAAATATAGAAAATTGCATTGAAACGGAAAGTGAAATAAAAAGTAAATCTGTAGATCAAAAGAATTCCATTGAAATGCTTATGGTAAAGACCATGATGAATAAATAAAAAGGTTAAAATTTAATATATGCAAAAAAATAAATAACCGGTGAATACACCGGTTTATTTATTAAGCAGATAATCCATTTAACTTAGCTGCTAATCTAGATTTTTTCTTAGCTGCTTTATTCTTATGTATTATGCCTTTAGAAGCAGCCATATCAAGGGCTTTAACTACAGTTTTAAAGCTTTCTTGAGCAGCAGCAACGTCATTGCTAGCTAGAACAGCTTCAAATTTCTTTATAGTTGTCTTTAAAGAAGACTTTATCATAGTGTTTCTCATAGTCTTAACTTGAGTAACTTTGATTCTTTTTTTAGCTGACTTAATGTTTGCCATTATTAATTCACCCCCTTGTATTTTTATCAATCTCTCAGCGGCAGCTTTGGGGAAGTCTGCTTACGAGTTTCATATAACAAAAGCTATTATAACATTAAATTTTGCGTACTTCAAGTAGAATTTACCTTTAATATATTAGTATATGAAAGAAACTTTGGGAAAAGATAAATATACATACTAATGTATATAGGAATAATATGAAAAATACCATAAATGAGGTGTAATGATTATGATGAAGGAAAGCAAGTCTAAGGATAAAGAAGAGGTAGTTTACAGTGTAAGGACAGATTTAGCGTTAGAAGCTAAAGAGATTTATAGTGAAAATAATCCTGGAAAATTATCAGGAGTAAAATCAGAGGAATACATAGATAATAACGTTAGAGTTACTGCTGTAAAAATATTAGATGAAGAAGGAGCTAAAAACATAGGAAAACCTGTTGGTGAATATATCACCTTAGAGTTTCCAGAATTCGTATACTATGATGGTGAGAGAATAATAGATGTAAGTGAAGTCATGGCCAAGGAATTATCAAAGCTGATAAATCTAAATGAAGATATGGTAGCTTTAGTGGTAGGTTTAGGTAACTGGAATATTACCGCTGATGCTGTAGGACCAAAGGTAGTGTCAAAGATAATGATAAGTAGACACTTAAAAGAATATGTGCCAGATAGCATTGATGAGGGGGTAAGACCAGTGTGTGCTATATCACCTGGTGTCTTAGGACTTACAGGTATGGAAACCAGCGAAATTATAAAGGGTATAGTAGATAAAGTAAAACCTAGTGTAATAATTTGCATAGATGCTCTTGCTTCTAGGAAAACACAGAGGGTAAATAGAACTATACAGCTAGGTAATACAGGGATATCTCCAGGAGCAGGAGTGGGAAATAGAAGATTAGAACTCAGTGAGAAGACCTTAGGAGTCCCTGTAATAGCCATAGGAGTCCCTACAGTAGTAGATGCAGGAACTATAGCTAATGACACCATAGACTTAGTTTTAGAAAGTTTAATCAAGTCTTCAACTAAGGGAGGGGCATTTTATAGCATGCTTAAGGAAGTTGACAGAGATGAAAGACAGACATTGATTAGAGAGGTTTTAGACCCAGAATTAGGGGGCATGGTAGTAACTCCTAAAGATATTGATAAAGTCATAGATAGTGTATCTAAAATAATTGCCAATGGCATCAACATAGCCCTTCAACCGGCTTTAACATTAGATGATATAAATACCTATTTAAACTAAGGTAATAAAATTTATTACCCCCTCATATAAATTATTAGAGTAATTAATTATACCTATGTATAACTCAAACAGGGGGGGATACGGTGAATAACAAAAGTAAGACAAATGCTGGAAAGTATTGTTCTAGAGCTATCCTTGCTATAATAGCAGTAGTCATGGTAATATCTATAGGTTTATCTAGGTCAACTCAAGCCTTAGATGATGATAATTTAGAAAGTATCAATAGAACTAATTTTTTTATGAAGCTCATAGGGCAAAGTGTCACTGCTTTAAAGCCAGCAGTAAATAAGGATGATACAAAATTTATAGGTAATTTTACCTTGAATCCTTTGGATATAGTTAGGAAGGAGATAAGCTTTTTAGACGAAGAAAATTTAAGGGATAAAACTGCTCTAGAAAATGTGAAGGAACATGCTAAGGTAGTACAGAAAATCACAATAAATCCCTTCGAACTAAAAGATACGGACATAAATAAATTTCAAGAAGGGGTAGATGTAGTTGGTGATCCCAAAGATAATTCTAAAAAGAAGATATTGATATATCATACTCACACTAATGAAGCTTATGCAGAAGGAAATAGGGGATTACCTACCACTGTAGCAGGAGTTGGGGATGCTCTTACTTCTGAACTAGAAAAATTAGGCTTTACAGTTGTCCATGACAAAACAATACATGATAAGGCTGATTATAATAGAGCTTATCATGCTTCTAGAGAAACCATAGGTAAAAATATAAGTAGTTATGGAGAGTTTGATTTAATAATAGATCTTCATAGAGATGGTGGTCCTAGAAAAGAAGATGTTACTGGAAACATAAAGGGAGAGGATGTTGCAAAGCTTACTTTAGTAACAACTATGCAGGACCCTAAATATCCTAAGCATATAGAAAATGTTAAATCCATAGTTGCTATAGCAAATAAGCTTTATCCTGGGTTGTATAGAGACAGGAGTATTATAGCCTATGACCATGGCGGTATTTTATTTTATAACCAAGATTTAAGTGATAATGCTATACTCATGGAGGTTGGAGCAGATACCAACAAATTACAAGAAGCTAAAAACTCAATGAAATATATGAGTATAGTTTTTGCACAACATTTAAATTCTAAGTAAGAGAGAATAAAAATATAAGAAAAAGTACATCATTAAATGTGAGGTACTTTTTTATTTTGAGAATCCATAATAGGCAAAGGAGAAAAGATAAGATGAATAGTAAGACACTAAGGACAGGAATATGTAAATTTTTAATAATAATTTCAGTGGGATTTATGATATATGGAATTTTAGTGGTAAATATGAATTTACCTCAGGTGGTGAGACAAAACTCTAGGTTTTATGTAAGCTCTAATGAGAGGGACTCAAAGGTTAATATAAAGATAGGAGAATTTAATATAGTCCTTAATGGCAAGCCATTTAAGAATTTTGTTAAAGGTACTAAGGTTGTAGGAGATACTATTAAGGAACTAATATTGCCATCCCATGAAACTTAAAAAGTTAACATTATAAAGTATATTGACAACGAACCTTTATTTTATGGTATAATTTATCCGATGACGACCTCTCTAATATTCCCATCTTCTTCAAAGCGGGAATAAAGAGCGGTTAACGTCCCTGGATAACGATTTCTAAGCTTCGAAGAAGCTAAGAACTCTGTTTACTTTGGTTTATTATCTAATTGAGTATAGTTGATAATTAGATTAAAAAGAGTGACTTTAATAAAGAGTTAATATAAATTTACGGGGGTATTTGAGTAGATGCAGACTAACAGACAAAAAAACATAAGAAATTTTTCAATAGTAGCACATATAGACCACGGCAAGTCTACTTTAGCAGATAGATTACTTGAAAAAACAGGTACTTTAACAGCTAGGGAAATGGAAGCCCAAGTACTAGATAATATGGAATTAGAAAGAGAAAGAGGAATTACAATCAAGGCTCAAGCAGCAAGACTTATACATAGAACAGAAGAGGGCGAAGAGTATATTTTAAATCTAATAGATACTCCAGGTCACGTAGACTTTAACTATGAGGTTTCAAGAAGTTTAGCAGCTTGTGAAGGAGCTGTATTAGTTGTGGATGCAACTCAAGGTATACAAGCACAGACCCTTGCAAACTGTTATTTAGCCCTAGATCATGATCTTGAAATTGCTCCAGTTATAAACAAAATAGATCTTCAAAGTGCAAGACCTGATGAGGTTAAGCAAGAAATTGAAGATGTTATTGGAATTCCAGCAGATGATGCACCATTAATATCTGCTAAAACAGGGTTAAATATAGAGGATGTAATTAAAACTGTTATCGATAAAGTGCCAGCACCAGAAGGGGATGAAGAAGCTCCTCTTAAGGCGTTAATCTTTGACTCTTACTATGACTCATATAAAGGTGTAGTAACCTATATCAGAATATTTGATGGGGTAGTAAAGCCAGGAACTAAAATTAAATTAATGAACACCAATAAAGTCTATGATGTAACTGAGGTAGGAGTATTTACTCCAGGTCCATTAAAGGTGGATGAACTTAGAGCTGGAGACGTTGGATATTTAAGTGCAGCTATTAGAAATGTAAAAGATGCTAGAGCTGGAGATACCATCACAGAAGCAGGAAGACCAGCAGCTCAACCTTTAGAAGGATATAGACCAGCTATACCTATGGTATTTAGTGGTATATACCCTGTAGATGGAGCTAAATATGAAACCTTAAAGGAAGCTCTTGAAAAGCTACAGCTTAACGATGCGGCTTTATCCTTTGAACCAGAGACATCTATAGCTTTGGGTTTTGGATTTAGATGTGGATTTTTAGGATTGCTTCACATGGAGATAATTCAAGAGAGAATAGAGAGAGAGTTTAATCTAGATATAATTACCACTGCACCTTCTGTTGTTTACAAAGTAGCTAAAACTGATGGGGAAATTATAGAGATTACAAACCCAACTAACTTACCAGAGCCAAGTGAAATATCGTATATGGAAGAGCCAGAGGTTAAGGCTTCAATAATATCACCTTCAGATTATGTAGGAGCAATTATGGAGTTATGCCAAGAGAAGAGAGGAACATTCATAGATATGCAGTATATCGAAGAAACTAGAGTTGTAATTAACTATGATATTCCACTTAATGAAATAGTCTATGATTTCTTTGATGCTTTAAAATCTAGAACAAGAGGATATGCATCCTTTGACTATGAACTTAAAGGATATAAGAGAACTCAACTTGTTAAGCTTGATATACTTCTTAATGGAGATGTAGTGGATGCACTATCTATGATAGTACCAGCAGATAGAGCTTACCACAGAGGAAGATCCATGGTAGAAAAGCTTAAGGAGATTATTCCAAGACAAATGTTTGAAATTCCAATTCAAGCAGCCATAGGAGCTAAAATAATAGCTAGAGAAACTGTAAAAGCTATGAGAAAAGACGTACTTGCTAAGTGTTATGGTGGAGATATCTCAAGAAAGAAGAAACTTCTTGAAAAACAAAAAGAAGGTAAGAAACGAATGAGACAAGTAGGAAGCGTTGAAGTTCCACAAGAAGCATTCATGGCAGTACTTAAAGTTGACTAGATAGTAGTACTTATAATTAATTAATTTATTAATGTTATGAAAATTCTTCTCCATGCCAAGGTTAATCCCTAGGAAACTAAATTTCATTTTAGAAATTTATGATTGTTTCTACGGTGATTACCTTTTGGCATTACGAAGAATTTTCAGAAGTTAATAAAGTAAATATAAGTTACACTAAATAATATAACCATATTATATAGTGTATATAAAGATAGTGGATATTAAAGGAGAAGAAAAATGGATACAGTGGGATTATATATTCATATACCCTTTTGTAAGATGAAATGTCATTACTGTGATTTTCCTTCCTATAGTGGTAAAGAAAATTTAATGATGGATTATGCTAAGGCATTGAGTGAGGAAATTAAAGTTTCTTGCCAAGATAAAATTATAAGCACCATATTTATAGGTGGGGGAACTCCCACCTATTTGTGCATTGATGGGTGGAAAATTATAGAAAAATTTTTAGGGGGATTAAATAGGATAGAAGAAGGTTTTGAGTTTACCATAGAGGGAAATCCTAGGACCTTTAATGAGGAGCAACTAAAAATTTTTAAGGCTATGGGTGTAAATAGAATTTCTATGGGACTTCAAGCAGTGCAACAGTGTCACCTTACTTCGCTGGGACGAATCCATTCCCTTGAGGACTTTAAACATAGCTATGAAATGTTAAGAAATTTTGGTTTCAATAATATAAATGTAGATTTAATGTTTGGACTTCCAAATCAAAGTTTAGCTCAGTGGAAGGAAACTTTAAGTCAGGTTGTAGAGTTAAACCCAGAGCATATTTCTTGCTACAGTTTAATCATAGAAGAAGGAACTAAGTTTTATAATCTTTATGAAAAGGATAAATTAATTTTACCTGATGAAGATGTGGAAAGGGACATGTATGCTGAAGCCATTAATTTTTTAGAGATAAAAGGATATCACCAGTATGAGATTTCCAATTTTGCAAAGGATGGATTAGAGTGCAGGCATAATAAAATATATTGGAATTTAGAAAATTATATTGGTTGTGGCTCAGCTTCCCATTCCTATGTTAATGGTATTAGGTATAGAAATGAAGAAAAAATAGAAACCTATATTATGTCTATGGAAAATAAAAGCTCTGCAGTGGTGGAGAGTAATGAAAATTCCTTAAAGGATAATATAGAAGAGTTCATGTTCTTAGGATTAAGAAAAATAGAAGGTATAAGTATAGAAGAATTTAAAAGAAGGTTTAACATCTCCATTTTTGAAAAATATAAAGAGGTTATAGATAAGTATGTAAAGTTAGATTTATTAAATTTAAAGGGAGATAGATTATACCTTACTAAAAGAGGTATAGAACTGAGTAATCAAGTTATGTCAGATTTAATCCGATGACCACCAGCTCATACTCCCATCTTTTTCAAAGTGGGAGTTAGATCTGGTACGTCCCTGGATAACGATTTCTAAGCTTCGAAGAAGCTAAGAACTCTGTTAATTTTGTAAATAATTTATGAATCATATTGACATTGAATTTTATAAGTGATATATATTAAATATAGTCATTAGCACTCGTGAGTAGTGAGTGCTAACAAAGAGGTGATAACATGGATATGGATGAAAGAAAGATTAAAATCTTGCAGGCTATAATAAATGATTATATAACTTACGGAGAACCTGTAGGTTCAAGAACCATATCTAAAAAATACGATTTAGGAATAAGTTCAGCTACTATTAGAAATGAAATGGCTGACCTTGAAGAAATGGGATTTTTAGAACAACTCCATTCATCCTCTGGAAGACGACCTTCTGATAAGGGTTATAGACTTTATGTAGATAGACTTATGACCCCTAGCAGACTTACAGAAGAAGAGCATGAAACTATAAGACATGACTTGATAAAGGACACATCTATAAGTNNGATAGTATAATTAAGGGTGCTATAGATGTACTTTCTAATATAACTAGACTAACTTCTGTAGTGAAAGTTGCTTCTGTTAAAAAGTCGAGTATTAAGTATATAAAGTTATTAGCGATAGAAAAGCACATAATTTTATCTACAATAATAACAGACAATGGTAATATAAAAAATAATACTATTAGAGTAACAAATCCAGTAGATGACAATAAGCTAGTAAAAGTAAATAATGCTCTTAATAGACTACTTGTAGGGATTAGTATAGAACAAATTACTCTAGATTTCCTTGTTAATTTGAAAAATGAATTAGTTGGTTACGAAGAGATATTTGACTGTATAATTCCTGTTCTTCATGAAACACTGGTGTTGGGAGATTATGGTGAGATCTATACTAAGGGTGCTACAAATATATTTAACANNGCAAAGGCATTTTTAGGGTTAGTAAATAATGAAGAAAACCTAAATGAAATTCTTAGTAAAGGAAACAAAGAATCTTTATTTATTAGTATAGGAGAAGAAAACTTTGTGGAGTGTGCTAAGGAGTGCAGTATAATCACTGCTAGCTATAGTTGTAATGGACGTATTATGGGTACCATAGGAGTTATAGGACCTACAAGAATCCATTATGATAAAGTTATAGCTGTTCTTGATACTGTGGTTAATGAGATAAACGACAAGATCTCTAGCATATATGATCCAGATTAACTATGGGTTTATATATATTCAAAATTCAAAGTAAATGAGATAAGCATTTAGATTGGAGGAAAGAGCATTGGAAAATAATATGGAAGAAAACCAAGAGCTAGATAAAAAAGATATGGAAGATAATGCGGATGAAATTTTAGAAAATGATCCTTCTGAAAAAGATCAAAATCAAGAGGAAGGCACTTCTGGTGAAGAAACCTCAGAGGTTAAAGAGGAAGATGATAAGGAAGATGAGATGAAAAAATTCAGAAATCGCAAAGAAGAAATTAAAGAGCTTAAAGAAGAAAATGATTCTTTGAAAGATAAATTATTAAGAACTGTAGCTGAATATGATAACTTTAGAAAAAGAACCTCTAAGGAAAAAGAAAATATATATACAGAGGCTTGTGCTGATGTATTAAAGGAAATACTACCTGTATTAGACAATTTAGAAAGAGCTGTTGCAGTAGATGGTAGTGCAGAAGATCTTAAAAAAGGTATTGAATTAACTATAAATCAGTTTACAGCTTCCTTTGAAAAGCTAGGCGTTGAAGAAATCTCATCTGATGGAGAATTTGACCCTAACTTCCATGATGCAGTAATGCATATAGAAGATGAAAACTTAGGAAAAAATCAAGTAGCTGAAGTATTCCTAAAGGGTTATAAAAAAGGCGATAAAGTATTAAGACATAGTATGGTTAAAGTAGCAAATTAATCTATGATTTATAAAGATTTCAATCTTTAATTAAAAATAAATGTATATAGTAAATTAAAAGAAAATAAATGTATTAATTTATAGGAGGAAATTACAATGGCAAAAATTATAGGAATTGATTTAGGAACAACAAACTCTTGTGTATCAGTTATGGAAGGTGGAGATCCGGTTATAATACCAAATGCAGAAGGTGCTAGAACTACTCCATCAGTAGTATCTTTCTTACAAGACGGTGAAAGACTTGTTGGTCAAGTAGCAAAAAGACAATCAATAACAAACCCAGATAAAACTATAATCTCAATTAAAAGAGAAATGGGAACAAATCACAAAGTAAATATAGATGGAAAAGAATATACTCCACAAGAAATATCTGCAATGGTACTTCAAAAATTAAAAGCAGATGCTGAGGCTTACTTAGGAGAAACAGTTACAGAAGCTGTTATCACAGTTCCAGCATACTTCAATGATAGCCAAAGACAAGCAACTAAAGACGCAGGAAGAATAGCAGGTCTTGATGTTAAGAGAATCATAAACGAGCCAACAGCTGCATCTCTTGCTTATGGTCTTGACAAAATGGATACAAACCAAAAGATATTTGTATATGACCTTGGTGGTGGTACTTTCGACGTATCTATCTTAGAGCTTGGAGATGGGGTCTTCGAAGTTAAATCTACAAATGGAGATACTCGTCTTGGTGGAGATGACTTTGACCAAAAGGTTATGGATTATATAGCTGAAGATTTTAAAGCTTCTAATGGAATTGATTTAAGAAATGATAAAATGGCACTTCAAAGATTAAAAGAAGCTGCTGAAAAAGCTAAAATAGAATTATCATCTTCTACTCAAACAAACATCAATCTTCCATTTATCACAGCTGATGCTACAGGTCCAAAACATATAGATATGAACCTAACAAGAGCTAAATTCAATGAGTTAACTCATGATTTAGTACAAAGAACTATTGAGCCAATGAGAAAAGCTCTTCAAGATGCTGAGCTTTCAATAGGAGAAATTGACAAGGTTGTATTAGTTGGTGGATCTACAAGAATCCCAGCTGTTGTAGAAGCAGTTAAAAACTTTACAGGAAAAGAACCATCAAAAGGAGTTAACCCAGATGAATGTGTTGCAGCAGGTGCAGCTATTCAAGGTGGAGTTTTAACAGGAGATGTTAAAGATGTATTACTTCTTGACGTTTCACCATTAACATTAGGAATTGAAACTTTAGGAGGGGTTGCTACTCCATTAATCGAAAGAAATACAACAATTCCAACTAAGAAGAGCCAAGTATTCTCAACTGCAGCAGACGGTCAAACATCTGTTGAAATTCACGTAGTTCAAGGTGAAAGACAAATGGCAGCTGACAACAAAACTTTAGGAAGATTCACTCTTTCTGGAATTGCAGCAGCTCCAAGAGGAATTCCTCAAATTGAAGTAACTTTTGATATAGATGCTAACGGTATAGTTAAAGTTTCTGCTAAAGATAAAGGAACTGGAAAAGAAGCTAATATAACTATCACAGCTTCAACTAACTTAAGTGATGATGAAATCCAAAATGCAGTAAATGAAGCAGAAAGATTTGCAGAAGAAGATAAGAAGAGAAAAGAAGCTATAGAAGTTAAAAACACTGCAGATCAAATGGTTTACCAAACAGAAAAAACTTTAACTGACCTAGGAGATAAAGTTTCTGCTGATGATAAAGCTAAGGTAGAACAAAGAATCCAAGTATTAAAATCAGTTAAAGACGGAGAAGATATAGAAGCTATTAAAAAAGCTACAGAAGAGTTAACACAAGAATTCTACGCTGTATCTTCAAAGGTATACCAAGCTGAAGGCGGACAGCCAGGAGCAGAAGGTTTTGATCCAAACAACATGGGTGGAGCAGCAGGAGCAGGAGCTCAAGATGCACCACATGATGATAATGTTGTAGATGCAGATTTTAAAGTAGATGGAGAATAATATTCATTAAATTAGTTAAGGGATGATGAAACACTCATCCCTTAAAACTGATTTTAATGTTAAGTTTTAATGTGAAATTTTAATGTTCCCATTAATACATGGTTGCAATTATACATAATATATCTTAATATATTATTCGAAGTAAAATAGGTGGTGAATTTTAAATATGGCTAATAAAGATTATTATGAAGTACTTGGCTTAGATAAAAGTGCCAGTGATGATGAGATAAAAAAGGCTTTCAAAAAGGCTGCTTTAAAGTATCATCCAGATAGAAATCAAGGAAATGCTGAAGCAGAAGAAAAGTTTAAAGAAATAAATGAAGCATATCAAGTTTTATCAGATCCAGAGAAGAAACAGAGATATGATCAATTTGGTACTACAGACTTTAACGGAGCCCAAGGTTTTGATGGATTTGATTTCGGTGGAGGTTTTGGAGGCTTCGGAGATATTTTTAGCGATATCTTTGGTGGAGGATTTTCCTCTTCATCTAATAAAAATGCTCCAAGAAAGGGTGCAGATTTAGAATTTAATTTAAACTTAACCTTTGAAGAGGCTGTATTTGGCTGTGAGAAGGAAATTAAAGTTACTAGAAGAGAAAAATGTGAAACTTGTGGAGGCACAGGAGCTAAAAAAGGTACTACTCCTAAAACTTGCTCTAAGTGTAGTGGTAGAGGTAAGATAAATATTCAAAGAAGAACTCCGTTAGGAGTGATTTCTACAACTACAACTTGTGATGCTTGTGGAGGTAAAGGTACTATAATAGAGGAATCATGCTCAACTTGTAGAGGAACTGGGAAAGAAAGAAAAACTAGAAATTTAACAGTGAATGTTCCAGCAGGTGTTGATACAGGTAATGTAATGCCACTAAGAGGACAAGGTGAAGCAGGAGAAAATGGAGGTCCAGCAGGAGATCTTTATATAAATATAAGAGTTACATCTCATAGTATATTTAAACGTAAAGGCTTTGACATCCACATGGAAACTCACATATCCTTTGCGAAGGCTGCTCTTGGTACAGACATAAAGGTTCCAACAGTGGATGGAGATGTTACTTATAAGGTTCCAGCAGGAACTCAACCTGGAACTGTATTTAGATTAAAAGCTAAAGGGGTTCCTAGAGTTAACTCTGCAGGTAGAGGAGATCACTATGTTAAGGTAATAGTAGATGTACCAAAATCTCTTAATGAGAAACAAGCAGAAGCTCTAAGAATGTTTATGGAGGCTAGTGGAGAAGCTCCAGAAACTACTGCGGAAAAGAAAAAACACAAAAAAGGAATATTTGGAAAGTAATAAAGAGGATTAATTAACCTACAAATATTTTTAATATAGCTAAAGTCTTGTAACAGTTGGTATAGGACTTTAGCTATTTTTAGTGCTTATATATTCTATTACTGTAATTATCAATAGAGTCAATTTAAATCAAAGTCTTGAAATTAAGTATATTAATGGTGAAATTAACCATTAGCGAAACAGAGATAACAATACGAATATTTTAAAAATTTAATAATTGACTTTTTTAGACAAAATATTTATAATATTACTGTAGAATTTAATGATATTTTAGGGTTTATTGCGCTTTTATTACTAGTGGTGTAGAAGTTAAGTTTTTTAGTGGATGTAAACCTTTTATTCATGTCTAAATTATGTTACTTTCTACAAAATCATAAGATATAACTTTAATAAAGAGGTTGGAGGCAATAACATGAAAATTGAAAAACAAAAGATCTATGACATTACCATTGATACCTTCTATGACATCATTGGTAGTATACTTTATGCTGCTGGTATTTATACCTTTGCATTATCAGCTAACTTTGCTCCTGGTGGAATTTCAGGTTTATCAATAATTATAAACTTTTTTACTAAAATGCCAATAGGTGTATGTAGTTTATTACTTAACATACCAATAATAATAATTAGTTATAAAGTGTTAGGAAAATGGTTTTTAGTTAAATCTCTAAAAACCATGGTAATTTCAGCCTTCTTTATGGATGCAGTGTTCCCACTTATCCCAATTTATTCAGGAAATCCTATACTTGCAGCTGTGTTTGCAGGAGTACTATCTGGAGCTGGACTAGCACTCATATATATGAGAAATTCATCTACTGGAGGAACAGACTTTTTAATTCTTTCTGTAAGAAAAAAAGCACCTCACCTATCTATTGGGCAGATTACAATTGCTATTGATGGTTGTGTTATTCTTCTAGGTGGATTAGTATTTGGAACTATTGATGCTGTTTTATTAGGAATTATTATGACTATATCAAGTTCTACAATTATAGATAAGATTATGTCTGGTTTTGAAGCAGGAAAAATGGCAATGGTAATAACTAATCATGGAAAGGAAATTGCAGATGTCATTGGAAAGGAAGTTGGACGAGGAGTAACTATAATGAATGTTACTGGTGCTTTTTCAGGAGAGAGTCGTCAAATGTTAATGTGTGCTTGTAGTAAATCTCAGGTATATAATTTGCGTAGAATTGTAAGTACCATAGACCCAACAGCAATGACTATGATTTCTTCCTTTGATGAAGCCTTTGGTCTTGGATTTAAAGATAACCTAATTGACTAAGGCTCTATAGAACAATAAAATAATAGGTTCTGTTGAAAATACAGAGCTAAACAAAACTCTTTCTTGCAATAGAAAAGATTCACTATTGAAAAGGAAGAGTTATTTTGTTATTTTGAAATATGTAATTACACAATAAAGATTATTTAGTGTATAATAAATTTTGTTATAATACCATAGACATCTTTTAAATTAAGGGCAATAATATTAATTAAAACTTATTAACTATTGTTCATATAACTTAAGTATAATTTATATATAGATATGGAGGAAGTTGAAATGGATCAGGATTGGATTGAAATAACGGTACTTACAAGCAGTGAGGCTACAGAAGCTGTGGCTGGTTTTCTTTATAACTGTGATGTAGAAGGAGTTTCCATAGAAGATGTGGCAGATGTGGAATTTAAGAAGGAAAACTTGGGCTTTGCAGATTTTATAAATGAGTCAGTTTTAACTATTGAAGAAGGGGCTATGGTTAAAGGGTACTTTAAAGATAGTGAAAACTTTATGAATACACTAAACTACATAAAGGAAAGTGTAGATAAATTAGGTGAATTTGGCTTTGATAAAGGTGAAGGCATAGTAACCTATCATAAGGTAAATGAAGATGATTGGGCAAATAACTGGAAACAGTACTATAAACCAACTAAGGTTGGGGAGCACATTGTAGTAAAGCCTACATGGGAAGATTATGAAGAAAAGCCTGGAGAGGTTGTAGTAGAGCTAGACCCAGGAATGGCCTTTGGAACAGGAACCCACGAAACTACAAGAATGTGCATAAAAGCACTAGAGAAGAAAGTTAAGAAAGATACCACTGTATTTGACATAGGTACTGGTTCAGGAATATTATCTATAGCTGCAGCTAAATTAGGAGCAAAACATGTAGTAGGAGTAGATTTAGACCCAGTAGCTGTAGAATCTGCAAAGAAAAATCTAGAGTTCAACAAGGTAAATAACATCGAAATTCTTTATGGAGATTTAATGGAAGTAGTAGAAGGTAAAGCTAATATAGTAGTAGCTAATATCTTAGCTGATATAATCATGTTTTTAAGTGAAGGTGTAAGAGCCTTTATAGAAGATGAGGGATACTTTATAGCTTCTGGTATCTTAAACACTCAAAGAGATAAAGTAACTGACAAGTTAAAGGCCCTAGACTTTATAATTGAAGAAGTCATGGAAGATGGAGAATGGATTTGTATTATTGCTAAAAAGTAAAATTGTGTGATGGGAGTATAATTAAAATGCATAAATTTTTTGTGGAAGATAATAGCATAAATGAATCTCTGTGCATCATTGAAGGCGATGATGTTAAGCATATATATAAGGTGCTTAGACTTAAAGAAGGGGATAAAGTAAATATCAATAACTGCAAGGGTGTTGAATATATAGGAGAAATTTTAGAGGTAAATAAAAAAGAAGTAAGAGTAAACCTAATTGAAAAGGTTCCTTTAAATAATGAAAGTCCTTTAAGAGTTCAGCTTTTTCAAGGATTACCAAAGGCAGCTAAAATGGATTTAATAGCTCAAAAGTGTACTGAGCTAGGAGTCAGTGAAATCACCCCTATAATTACAGAGAGAGTTGTAGTTAAGGGCAATGAGTCCTCAGAATTTAAAAAGGTGGATAGATGGAATAGAATTGCATTAGAAGCTTGTAAACAAAGCAAAAGAAGTATAATTCCAACTATAAACCAACCTATAGATTTTAATAACCTAAAGGAAGAGATAAAGAACTTTGATTTAGTCATAGTACCCTATGAAAATCAAGAAAATCAAGGAATAAAATATGTAAAAAACCAAGTATCAGATAAAAATATAGAAACGGCAGCCATTATCATAGGACCTGAGGGTGGCTTTGAAGAGTATGAAATTCAGGCATTAAAGGATGCTGGAGCATTTATAGTAACCTTAGGGCCTAGAATACTAAGAACGGAGACTGCTGGATTTGTAGCTCTTAGCTTAATTATGTATGAGCTTGGTGACTTAGGAGGAAATTAAAATGAAAGTAGCACTATATACACTAGGATGTAGGGTTAACTCTTATGAATCAGAAGCCATGGCAGAAAAATTCATAAAAGAGGGATATGAAATTGTAAGTTTTGATGAATTTTCAGATGTGTATGTTATAAATACCTGTACAGTAACTAACATGGGAGATAAAAAGTCAAGACAGATGATAGGAAGAGCAAGACGTCATAATCCAGAGGCTATAATAGCAGTAGTTGGATGCTATTCACAAATAGCTTCCGATGAAATAGCACAAATTGAAGGTGTAGATGTAGTATTGGGAAGTAGAAATAAAGGAGACATTGTTTACTGGGTTAATAGAGCAAGAGAAGAAAGTAAGCAAGTAGTAGAAGTTAAAGATGTACTTAAAAACAATAAATTTGAACAGCTAGCTATAAGTGAATATCAGGATAAAACTAGGGCCTTTTTAAAGATACAGGATGGATGTAATAGATTTTGTTCATACTGCCTTATTCCTTTTGCTAGAGGGGGAGTTTGTAGTAAAGAACCTGAGAAAATATTAAAGGAAGTAAAAGAACTAAGTAGAAATGGTTTTAAAGAAATAATTTTATCTGGAGTTCACACTGCTTCCTATGGAGTAGATTTAGAAGGTAATTGGGATTTAGTTAAAATCCTAGAAGAGATAAATAAAATAGAAGGAATAGAAAGAATTAGAATAGGTTCTATAGATCCAACCTTCTTCACTGAAGGGGTAATAGAGAGAATCTGTAACCTACAAAAGATGTGTCCACATTTCCATCTATCCCTTCAAAGTGGCTGTGATGCAACTATTAGAAGAATGAATAGAAAGTATACAGCACAGGAATATAAGGATGTAGTAGAAAATCTTAGAAAGTATATGAAGGACGTGTCTATAACTACAGATATAATTGTAGGTTTCCCAGGGGAGTCTAATGTTGAATTTGAAGCTACCTATGAGTTTTTAAAAGGGATAAAACTAAGCAAAATGCATATCTTTAAGTATAGTAAAAGAACAGGAACTAAGGCAGCGGAAATGCCTTTCCAAGTAGATGGTCTTATAAAGGAAGAAAGAAGTAAAAAGTTAATAGAACTAAATAATGTCTTAGAAGTAGAATTCATGGAGAAATTCATAGAAAGAGAAATGAGAGTACTTTATGAGGAAGCTATAAGTGGAAAAGAAAACACTTATGTAGGATATACAGAGAACTATATAAAAGTAATAACAGAAAGTGATGAAAACCTAGAGGGCAAAATAGTGCCTACAAAACTTNNAATATAGATACACTAACATGGATTTTTAGAGTATAATATAAGATATGAGATATCATATTATACATTATAGGAAACTATAAATGTAGGTTTTTACTACTGAGAATGGAGGTGAAAAGATGTCAGATTGTTTATTTTGTAAAATTGCAAAGGGTGAAATTCCTTCAACAAAGGTCTATGAAGATGATAAGATATTAGCATTTAATGACATAAGTCCTGAAGCACCTGTGCATATTCTTATAATCCCAAAGGAGCACATAAGCTGCGTTAATGATATAAATTATGAAAACAGTAGCATTATAGCTCATATTTTCGCCATCATACCAGAACTAGTAAAAAAGTTAGGAATAGATAAAAGTGGATATAGAGTTGTAACTAACACCTTAGACCATGGAGGTCAGACTGTTCCACATTTACATTTTCATTTGTTAGGTGGAAGAAATTTAAAATGGCCACCAGGCTAAAATTAAGGACTAAAAATATGTAAATAAAACTAATGAAAATCTTGACATAAGTTAATGTGAATTGTATAATTGAAAATGTGCTATTTAGGCCTCGCATTGGCTACTTTTAATTAAAATTAAATTGAGCTAGCGGAGGGAGGGATATAAATGTCAGAGATAAAAGTTGGAGAAAATGAATCATTAGAGAATGCATTAAGAAGATTTAAAAAGAAATGTGCAAGATCAGGTGTGCTTTCAGAAGTTAGAAAGAGAGAACATTACGAAAAACCAAGCGTAAAGAGAAAGAAAAAATCAGAAGCTGCTAGAAAAAGAAAATTTAAGTAGAATTTGAAAGAAGGTTTATTAATGTCATCCATTAGGGAAACATTACAGGACGACTGGAAAAATGCTATTAAACAAAGGGATAAGTTTAAAGCAAATGTAATAAGCATGGCTAAAGCTGCTGTTTTAATGGTTGAAAAATCAGGGGCAGGAGAAGTAGATGATAGTAAAGTCATTGAAATTTTAGCAAAGGAAGTTAAACAAAGAAGAGATTCTTTGGTTGAGTTTGATAAAGGAAATAGACAAGATTTGGTTGATCAAACAAAAGCTGAAATCGAAATCTTATTACAATACCTTCCTCAGCAGTTAACGGAAGAAGAAATCCGAAAAATTGTTCTGGAGTCAGCCGAAAAACTTGGTACTAGTAGCATTAAAGATATGGGAAAACTTATGGCAGATGTTAGACCTAAGGTAAATGGTCGAGCAGATGGCAAAGTAGTTAGTCAAATAGTAAAAGAATATTTGAATAAATAAAGAACTCAGTTTACTGAGTTCTTTTTATTTTAAGTAATTTATCATGAAAAGAAATCATAAAATTTAAAAGAGAAACTTTGTAAGTAAAAATTATGATTTAGAGGTGATGAAGTTGAGTGATAAATTAGTGAGGGTAAAGGAAAAAGTCATTTATGGATTAGACTTACCAGTAGATGTAGCCCTTAGTTTACCTAAAATAATAGTGATAGCAAGAAAAGAAGTAACAGTAGAGAATCATAAAGGGATAATAAAATTTAGTGACAGTGAATTAGTTATAAATACAAGTATTGGACCTTTGAAAATTTTAGGTGAGGATTTTGAAATTATTTTTGTAGGAGGTACCACCATAACTTTAAGTGGAAATTTTAAATCTATGGTGTATGAAAACTATGAAGAAGATTAATAATTTTAATAAAAGCTATATAACTGTTCAAGTAGATTCCCTTGAAGGAGAAAAAATTCTCAATTATCTCTGGAATAAAAATGTAAGTGTAAAAAATATAAAAAGAAATAATGCCTTTTCTATAACACTAGAAATATCAATATCAGATTATCTTCATTTAAAAGAAGCTGTTAAAAAAGTAAAGGGAAAAGTGAAGATTTTGCATCGTAAAGGGATAAACTTTTTTTATCTTAGATTAAGTACTAGGAAACTTTTAATTGCAGGTATTGCTGCATTTTTCGTTATTTTATACTATTTGAGTAGCTTTATCTGGAGTGTAGATATAAATACAGATAAATATCTAGCTCCCCTTGAAGTTAGAAATATACTGAAAAGCTATGGAATAATGGTTGGAAGTAAAAAGGGTTCAATAGATGTTCTAAAAGTTGAAGAAAAGTTAGTTGCTGATATAGATGAAATAATGTGGGTTAAAGTTAGAATTGAAGGTTCTATGCTCAGTGTAGATATAGTAGAGAGGCAAGAACCACCAAAGATAAAAGAAAAGGAGTACACAGGAGATTTAATAGCTAAAAAAAGTGGAGTTATAAATAGAATATATACTAGCGCTGGAACTCCTGTGAAACAACTTGGCACAGTAGTTGATAAAGGTGAGTTAATTGTAAAAGGTCAAGAAGGAAAAGAAGGCATGGAGTTCTCTGTAAAGGCTGAAGGAAAAATATATGCTACTACTTTTTATGAAGAATTTACAAAGGTACCTATATCTATTACCTCAAAAAGAAGAACAGGAAATAAGCAGGTACGATATGGAGTAAATGTAAACAATAATAAAATTTATATTAAGAAATCATTAAATAACTATACAACTTATGATAAAATAGAAGAAAACTGGGGCATCTTTATAAAAGAAACTTATTATGAAACAGAAGAGGTGGAAGAAGCTACTGACACTGACACTGTAATAAAGGAATTACAAAACAAAATTACATTAAATTTAGATAGAGGAGTTAAAATACTAGAGATAACTCCAGAAGTTAAAAAGCAAGAGAAGGAATATGAAATTAGAGTATTAGTTACTGTAGAAGAAGACATAGCAGAAAGTCAAGTTGTAGCTACAGAAACAGAAAGAGAAAAGGAAGATGAATCCCCTGAGACTTAAAAAGAGGTGTAAATATGGGACATAAAAAAAGATTATCAAGGATAAGATTTCCAAGAGTAAAACCCTATATTACTTTTATAATTACAACTTTAATAGTTTATTTGATTTTAAGCACTGTAGTAGTAAGTAAAAAATATAACCTTCAAGTAGGTGAAATAGCTAAATTTGATATTAAAGCACCAAGAGATGTGGAAGATAAGGTAGCAACTCAAAAAAGTATTGAAGAAGAGCTAAAACACGTACAAGAAACCTATACCTATGATGCTAATATAAGAAAGGGTGCTTTAGATAATATAAATAAACTTTTTGAATTAGTTAAAAAGATAAATTCTGAAAATCCTCCTTATAATTCTTCTAGTGAAGATGATAATGAAAAAATTAAGTCAGAACAGGATAAAATCAATGAGATAAAGCTGAAAAAATTAAAAGAGGAAAGTGTTATAAAAAATCTTTCTACTGAAAACTATGGATTACTTTTATCCTTAAATGATACTGGATTAAATAGCCTAAATGAAGAGATAGTAAAATGTATGAATAATTTATATGATACTACCCCTATATACGAGAATAAACCTCAGGATATAGTTTCAGCACAAGGATATATAACCGCCTTCTTTAATAATACTAGCTATGCTAAAAATGTTAAGGATTTAGCTATGGCCATAGGTTATTCACAAACTAAGGCCACCTATTTTGTAGATCATGAAAAGACAGAAGAAGCAAGACAAAACATAACTAAAAATGTAACACCTGTAATCTATAAAAAGGATCAAACTATAATAGCAGAAGGTCAACCTATTACTGAATCACAAATTGAGCTTCTAAATGACTTAGGCCTTCTAGATAATGATAAATCTACAGGCATTTATATGAACCTAGTTTTACTTCTAGTTGTTGCAGGAGTATTAGGATTACAGTGGAGATATATAAAAGAAAAGCGTAGAGACATATATGAAGATAATAGTAAGGTTATACTGATAAACCTACTGACAGTACTAACTGTAGTATTAGCTAGGATATCTATTCTCA
>NZ_DHYX01000103.1:52617-52942 GCF_002414285.1 Clostridium sp. UBA5119
TAAATTTTCAGTGGATTTGACTCTTATAGCTATGGTCAATGCAGTAATAGTTCCAATGGTATTAAAAAGGGTTCAGCAAAGAAATGACATATTGTATTCTTCATTGCTCATTGGAGCTATAAATGTAGTATTTACTGGTGCCATGGGATATTTCCTAAGTACTAATGTGACTAGTATAATCAATAAGGCTATGCTTACAGGAGTATCTGCTATAGTTTCAGGAATATTAGCCATAGGAATACTACCAGTTTTAGAAAATATATTTGACGTATTAACTAATATTAAACTTCTAGAGTTAGCTAACCCTAATCATCCCTTAATGAGG
>NZ_DHYX01000103.1:53104-57913 GCF_002414285.1 Clostridium sp. UBA5119
TGGAAGATGGGGTTAAATTAGCAGAAAAATATAACTTACCTGAAGGCATCACTGATGTTGTGAGAGAGCATCATGGAGATTCCCTCGCTAAGTATTTTTATATAACTATGAGAAACAAAAGTGAGAATCCCGATGAGGTAAATGAGGCAGATTATAGATATGGCGGACCACCACCAAGATCAAAGGAATCTACTATTATAATGTTAGCAGATGGGGTTGAAGCCTCTGTAAGGTCCATTAATAAGCCTAATAAAAAGAAGATAGAAGAAATGGTAAATAATATAATTAAGAGTAGAATTGATGAAAATCAGTTTGTCAACTCTGACTTAACCTTTAAAGATTTAGAGAAAATAAGAGAGAGTTTTCTAAAGGTTCTATCTGGAATTTACCATGAAAGAATAGAATATCCTAAAGACAAGATTAATTTAACAAAAGAAAACAATGAAAAAAACCTTGAAGAAGATAAAGAAGTGGTATCAACTAAGGAAGAACAGTTTAAGTTAAAAGAGCCAGAAGTAGTTATACAAACTAAAGAAGTTGAAAAAGAAAAGCAGATATAGGATAAATAGGAGATAGAATATGATTTATATAGACAATAGGCAAAGTCTTATTTCCGTTGAAAAAGACTTAGAAGAAAACATTAAAGAAATTATAGATTATGCTTTAAAAGAGGAAAAGGTGCTGATTCCCTATGAAGTAAGTCTAATTTTTGTGGATAATGAAACCATAAGAGAAATAAATTCAGATACAAGAGGGATAGATAGGGCTACAGATATACTATCTTTTCCCATGCTAGACTATGATGAAAAAAAAGTATTCAAGGAGTGTTATTTAGATCATGAATTTTCAATTATTGATTTAAATGAAGGGAATTTAGTCCTTGGAGATATTGTATTATCCTTAGAGAGAGCAAAGGAGCAGAGTGAAGAGTTTGGACACTCCTTTATAAGAGAAGTGTGCTACCTAGTAACTCACTCCATTCTTCACTTGCTTGGATATGATCACATGGAAGATGATGATAAGGTAATAATGAGAGCTAGAGAAGAAGAAATTCTAAGTGAGTTTAACATTGAAAGATAATAGAGTATATAGGTTATATCAGCTTTAATTAAGGTGGGGTTATTTATGAAGGTGAAGAAGCTAGTGGATAGTTTTAACTATGCTATAGAGGGAATAATTTATTCAATACGAACTCAAAGAAATATGAGAATACATATGATAATAGCTATGTTAATACTAACAGCTTGTTTTTTCTTTGACATGACAAAGATGGAACTTTTGGTAATTGCCATTACAATAACAATGGTTGTGGTTGCAGAGATGATAAATACAGCAGTGGAATGTGCCATAGATGCTACTACCAACTTTTATCATCCTCTGGCAAAGATTGCGAAAAATGTAGCTGCAGGAGCAGTATTAGTCACTGCAATAAATGCAGTTTTAGTAGCCTATATAATTTTTGGTGATAAAGTTCTACCTTTTTCTATAATTATTCTTTTAAAAATTAAAAATTCTGACCCTCACATGATATTTTTAATGTTAGTAATAGTTAGTATTGCCACTGTAGTAGTAAAGGCTGTATATGATGAAGGTACACCTTTAAGAGGTGGAATGCCAAGCGGTCATAGTTCCATAGCCTTTGCTGTGGCAACTACCATTACACTATTAACCACAGAGCCACTAATAATGATATTGGCATTTTTATTAGCCTTCATAGTAGCCCAAAGCAGAGTAGATTCTAATGTACACTCCATTCTTGAAGTAGTCCTTGGAGGAGCCTTTGGATCCTTACTAACTCTACTGTTATATCAGCTTATTGGATAATTACAGTATTAATGTTGACCATGTACTTATATTATTGATCCTCATACCTTTCGTATCGTTAATTTACTAAAATGAGCTTTTAGGTAAAGTAGATATTTTAAATACTATTAAATAAACAAGCTAAATAAAATATAAGCAATAAAAATTATGTGATAAAATTCGTATTCTATGGTAAACTAATATAACTAAGAAGGTAAATTAACGAAAGAAATGTGTGATTATTTTAAACTNNTGAGTAATTAGGTTGGAGGAAGATAAAATGGAGATAAAAGAATTGGTAAAACTTGCTATAGAGGCTAGAGAAAAAGCTTATGTGCCATATTCTAAGTTTAAAGTTGGAGCAGCAATTGAAATGGAAGATGGCAGTGTATTTACAGGCTGTAACATAGAAAATGCTTCTTATGGTGCTACTAACTGTGCTGAAAGAACAGCTATATTTAAAGCTGTATCTGAAGGGCATTCTATAATGAAAAAAATTGCCATAGTAGGAGATATGTCAACATATACAGCTCCATGTGGAATATGTAGACAGGTTATTGCTGAGTTTGCTGCTAAAGATATAGAAATAGTATTAATTAAAAATCAAGATGAGTATATAGTAAAAACCTTAGAAGAAATACTACCAGGAGCTTTTACTAAAGAGGACTTACTTAAATAAGGAGAGATATATGTTTAAATCAGGATTTATAACTATAATAGGAAGACCAAATGTGGGTAAATCAACCCTTTTAAATTATTTAATGGGAGAGAAATTATCTATAGTATCAAGTAGACCACAAACTACAAGAAACAATATACAAACAATACTTACAAGAGATAACTTTCAAATAGTATTTGTAGACACACCAGGTATGCATAAACCTAAACATAAGTTAGGTGAGTACATGGTTAAGATAGCTAAAGATTCCATGCAGGATGTGGATGTGGTGCTATTTTTAACAACACCAGAAGGGGAGATAAACAAGGCAGACCTTCATATTTTAGAACAACTAAAGCAGTGCAATACTAAAGTATTTTTAGTGGTAAATAAAATAGATGAAAACCCTGCTGATAGAGTAGCTAAAACTCTAGAAGAATACACTAAAGTTTTAGATTTTAAAGAAATAATACCTATTTCAGCTATTAACGGAAAGAACACCGAAAAATTATTAGAATTAGTAGTTGATCAGTTACCAGAGGGACCTATGTATTACCCAGAAGACATGATAACAGATCAGCAAGAAAGATTTATAGTAATGGAGACCATAAGAGAAAAAGCCCTAAGACTTTTATCTCAAGAAGTACCTCATGGTATTGCTGTAGAAATTTTAACCATGAAGAAGAATGAAAATGGAAGTTATCTTATTGAGGCAAATATGCTATGTGAGAAGAACTCACACAAGGGTATAATAATTGGTAAGAATGGAGCTATGATGAAGAAGATATCTACCTATGCAAGACAAGATATTGAAAAGTTCCTAGGGTGTAAAGTAAACCTAAAGATTTGGGTTAAGGTTAAATCAGAGTGGAGAGATAGTGCATTTGTATTAAAGGAACTTGGTTATAAGTAGAATTGCAGGTGTTATTCATTGAATACTATCAAGACTAGAGGGATAGTTTTAAAAACCCAAGAATACAAAGAAAATGATAAATTGCTATGGATATTTACAGAGGAATTTGGAAAGGTAACTGTAATTGCAAAGGGAGCTAGAAAAAGTAAAAATAAAAATTTTTCAAATACCCTACCTTTCTCCTTTGGTGAGTATGTACTATATAAAGGAAGAACTTTATACACCTTAAATGAAGGGAGAATTATAGATTCCTTTCAGGATATATTAAATGACTATGACACCTTAATATATGGTTCTTATTTTAATGAACTCATAGATATTGCCATAGAAGAAGGTGAGAGTCATCCCATATTTATAGATTTAGTGAAATGTTTTTATCTTATGAGAAATAAGGCTATAGACTTAGACCTTTTAGCAAGAGCCTTTGAAGTTAAGGTTTTAAAGGCTACAGGCTATGGTATATCTTTAGAAAACTGTGCCCTATGTGGAAATAAGATAAATACCACAGACTATATTTCTTTTCAGTTCTATGGTGGAATTTGTAACCAATGTGAAAAACAATATGGTACGAAAGTATCTGCCGCCACATATAATGGATTAAAGTTTCTAAGTAAAGTAGAGCTGGAGAAGGTAGGAAGACTTAATTTAGATATGAATACAAAGGAACAAATAGGAAAAATCCTAGAAACATTTATAAGTCTAAATTATAGAAAAAAACCTAATAGCCTATCCTTACTTAAAAAGTTTTAGTATATAAGTGGTATAATATACTTAAGTATTAAATATCGCTAGGGAGGAAATATTTATGGATGAAGCTACATTAAAAAAGATAAATATATTAAAAGAAAGAGCTAATCTATCTGAAGAAGAAGCTGAAGACTTATTAGAAAGATTCAATGGGGACTTAATAGAAGCGCTAATTCACTGTGAAAGAGAAAAACAAAAGGATAATAGAAATTTCAATGAGAAAATTTCTCAAAGTGAATTTGTAACCTATATAAAAGAGCTGATAAATGCTGGTAATGTTTCTAGAATTATCATCAGAAAGGATGATTCTATCCTAGTGAATATTCCTGTAAATGCAGGAATTATGGTGGGTATAGCATTATTATTGCAACCAGTTTTAATAGTTTTAGGAGCTGCTACTGCAGTATTTATTGATTTAGAAATAGATATAATTAAAGAAGATGGAACTGTAGAAGTAGTTAATAAAATTGTAAAGAGTACCATGGAAACAACTGCAAAGAAAGCTACAGAAGTAACCCATGAACTAAAAGAAATCTTCTCTGAAACTTCAGGAAAGATTAAAGAAAAAATTTCTGAAGCTAAGAATAATATGAAAAGATAACATAAATAAAAGATGGGTACAGACTCAATGTCATTAAGTTAAGAAATAAATAAAAGATGGGTACAGACTCAATGTCATTAAGTTAAG
>NZ_DHYX01000024.1:0-1311 GCF_002414285.1 Clostridium sp. UBA5119
CTAAATTTCTCTCCCTTAGCATACTTTCAATTTCATCCACTAAAATATCCTTATCAATTCCATAAGAAAGTCCATTTTGAACCAATTTATAAGTAATAAAAATAATCTCACTATATAAAAATCTATTAGAAGAAGCTAAAGGCGAAAATAAATTACCAGGTATTATATTAAATAAATTAGTACTAATGTTATCACCACCAAAGTTTTAGTTTATTACTAATTATAACCTATTTTTGAGTGTTTTTGTTGGTTATTAGGGAATTGATGGGTTTTCGAGGAAATAAACAAAACAAATTGTGTTCACAATTTGTTTACGTACTCCGGGGTGATTCCATATACATAAAATATACAATTTAAGTTGAATTAACAATATATGTTTTGTACAATAAAATAAATGCATATTTAATAATAACAACATGAATATGACTAATATAATTTATGATGGAGGGGTATTATGAAAAACATAAAATTAATAATTACAGATTTGGATTTCACTTTACTTCATACTGATAAAAGCATCTCTGAATATTCTAAAAATATATTTAGACAATGTCCTGAATATGGAATAAGAACAGCAATTGCAACAGCAAGATATCGGATAGGTGCAGAAAAGTATCATAATATTATAAAACCAGATTTTGAAATAACCACCGATGGAGCAATGGTATATCACAATGGTGAGATAATCTATGGTTGCGGATTTAGCTTAGATACAACGAATCACATAATTAGTGAAATAAGGAATATCAGTACAACACTTAAAATAACAGTAGCAACAGATAGTGGAGTTTTATGGAATAGCCATAATATTGAAAAATCTTCAATATTGTACAAAGCAATTTATAACGATTATTCAAAACCAATAAATAGTTGCGCATATAAAATAGTGGCTGAATTGCCCGACAAAAAAATTGCTTTAGATATAGCTAATAAATTTCCAGATTGTAAGTTAATTTGTTATAGAGGTGAAAATCTATATGGCTTTGTCAATAAAAATGTTGGTAAAGTTCATGCAATCAAATCATTAGCAAATTACTTAAATATTGAATTGTCAAATATTATTGCCTTCGGTGATGACTTAAATGATATAGAAATGCTTGAACAATGCGGTTATGGTATTGCTGTATCAAATGCTATTAAAGAAGTACTAAATATAGCCGATTATATTGCTGATACTAATGATGAAGATGGAGTTGCAAAATTCATTGGAAAAAATATCTTTCTTTGATAAAAGCAATATAACAGAAACTTATACAATAACATGTGTACATCTATAAGCCTAACTCTAATGGTAATAGCACCATAAGGATT
>NZ_DHYX01000024.1:1348-2516 GCF_002414285.1 Clostridium sp. UBA5119
TTCTGAAATTCTACTGTTTCTCGGTGTTTCTAATTACTTAGTTTAATAGGGAATACATCTCTAATTAAATATACTGCTTTAACTCCTCAATGGACTCTATATCAAATATATCTCCATTAATTTTTTCTATCTTTTCTAAAGGTAATTTGAGTATAGACTCTATTATATTCTCTGGAATATCCTTAAACTTTTTCCTTAAAAGTTTTATAGTACTTTTAGCTAAAGCGCTTTTTGCTTCTTGCCTACCTTCTTCTCTTCCTTCATCTCTAGCACCCTGAAGTCTACTTTTCTCATCCCTTATAGCTTTATCTCTCATCTCAGCTAGTTGTATTAACTCTTTATCTCCACTGATGTTGTATAGAACATCCATTGCTTCCTTAATTTCAGCATCTTCCTTTTTCATTATATCTATCTCCTTTCCCTCTGGATTTATTAAAAAGCTTAACCATCTATGCAACTTATTATTATAGTCTTTCTTTGATTTTTCGAACTTCTTAAGCTCTATAAAATGAATTTCAACAATATCACTTAGTAATTTCTTTGTCATGTCTTCATATAGATGATAACTACTGTGGAATTTCTCATCATTAATATAATCAAAATCTAAGATATTTATAGTTATAGTTTTATTAAGTTGATTATAATTATCTCCTTTAACCAACTGTTTTAATATCATTTTTGATAAGTAAAATCCCTTTAACAAAAGGAGACTCATTGTCATATACATTCCAATGAGTTAGTTCCACTTAACCAAATGTAAAATTCGGAGTGTCACTTATATTATACTGATTTATCAGCTGTATTTCTACATTTATATGAGTACTATTTTCTGTTGTTACATTAATATCTAAAATACTTAGCTTTTCACTGGCAATCAAAGATACATTTAGTGCTTTCTCTTCTAAAGTAATACTTTTTATTTTTCCATTTCCCATGGGTTCTAGTACAGAATTTAAGAAGCTTATTAATAGTTTTTCATTCTCTTTTACTCCGAATATTTTTTGAAATACAACATCATTTTTAGGGTTTAATAATTTGTTCATGTCTCAATTCCTTCTTAGTTTATTACTATTTAAATTATTAACACAAACATTTGTTCTTATTCTCGTTCGGGAAATATTTTGTATGATTTAACTTAAAATTAGAATACATAAAAAACAGCAGAATT
>NZ_DHYX01000024.1:2645-2773 GCF_002414285.1 Clostridium sp. UBA5119
TTTCACTAATATTTTATAAAACATCTATAATCTAATCCCACATCATTACCCCTGCAATCTCTAACATTTCATGACATTTTGGACAATTTAGCATATGCACCTTATCATCATCTATAACTTTCATAATA
>NZ_DHYX01000024.1:2784-5680 GCF_002414285.1 Clostridium sp. UBA5119
TATATTTCTCTACTAACATAAATTTCTGCCTTGGGATGCTGATCTATAAAGCTTTGGATTCCTTTACCGTATTTACCATCTACTATATCCTTTGCTACGTGTTCCTTAATTTCCATAAAGAGAAAACCTATACCTGTGTTAAAAGTCTTTTCATAGTCGCATTTACTACATTTCAAAGTATAACCTTGACCCATAACAACACCTCTTTGTTTATTTCTTCTTAAAGCCCTTGCACATAGTTTTTTTATGACATTTAGGACAATATAGGTTTTTATAATTAACTCCCGAATTAATGCCAAAAATATTTTGTTTTAATGAAATATTAAATTTTTCTCCACATTCTTCACATACCCATTCATAACTTATTGTACTCCAATACATTAATATTCCAATTACTATTAATAAAACAATTAAACCCAACACACACACTATTATACTGAGCTTTATTCCTAGGAATATTAGTATTAATGATACTATGCTTAATAAAACTCCTATAATAAAGTAACTTTTATTATTCATAAAAACATCTCCAACTGTTTATATTCTAGTCACTGCTTGACTATTTCAAAATAAATCTACATTTAGGATAATTGCTGCACCCTTTAAACTCACCATATTTACCTTTTCTCGAAACTAACTTGCCTCCACACCTAGGACATATATCATTACTTATTTTATTCTTATTATCAATTAGTCGATTCTGAATTTGTGCTACATGGGCTTTCCTATTTTCTTTACCATCAATACCCAAAGAAATCAGTTTTGAGTATATTTGTTTTTTTACAGAATCTCTTAATGTCTGTTTATTATATTTTTTAATTGTCTTCAATAAATTTATTGTATATATAACATCCGTTTTACATTTAACTTTTAAATCCGCTTTAGTAGTGAAAACTACAATAGGAATGTAATTCACTTCTGGAAAGTCACCTATTATCTCTTTTAGAGCTTGTATATGTCCGTAGTTCTGCCTTATTGGATTATACATATTTTTCTTAGATTTATAAATAACTTGTTTCCAATATTCATCAAATTCATTCCCTATAATCCATCCCTTATAGTTTTTTGTTTCAATAACAAAAACACCATAATTAGATACAACAACATGATCAATCTGGGTTGTCTTACTTCCCACCTGTAGCATTATATCATTTATAACCATATACTTAGTTTCATCAAGTCTTGATAAGAAAAAGGATACTGATTTTTCTCCAAAGAATCCCTTTATTCTTGGCATAAAAAGATCTAATATTCCTACTGCAATTACCAACACCCATAAATACCAAAATCTAATTAAAAGTTCAACAATTACTTCCACTTATTTCACTCACCTTTAATACTATTCTTAAATTGAATATTATTTTACCTGATCCTTATTATTTAAATTAAATCAACAATATCCTTATTGTACCATCTCCCTCTCCACCGCTCAATGAATTCATACCATTTAAAGCATATATTTCCTTTGTTTAATGTANNTTCTGAAATTCTACTGTTTCTTACTTTTCTAGTTGAGTAATAATATATCTATTTTATTTCACTAATATTTTATAAAATATCTATAATCTAATCCCACAGGCGTTTTTAAGAATTAAACATTATGTCATAATGTACTCTATACTGTTCAATTTGCTTACCTTTATAGCTAATTGCATTAACAGGACAGTTGTGAATGCAACGTGTACACATAATACACTTATTAAAATACTTCTTATCTTTAAATTTTATATTTTTCTTTGGACAATTTTTTTCACACATTCCACAACCAATACAGTTTTCATTAATGCTAAAGGACTTACCTAGTGATTTTGCCATAATCCTAAATAAATCAGCAAATAAATCAATCATTATCATTGACTCTTTTACTCTTATTTCATTACAATTATTAATTTTACTTAATGACTCCATAATTTTAGTTGCTGCATTTTCAAATTGTTGCTTTTGAATATTATCAGGGGTAGGATCATATTTATCGATGTAGAAGTTACGTGGCATTTCAAAAGCACTCATATCTAGAAGTGAATAACCTTTATTTATCAGTTTTTTACCAATTGATTTAACACCATTTGCATTTAATAATCCTGCTGAGGTTGAAAAGACAATAGCTTTTTTTCCCTCTACTCTTTTTACATTCTTCCTGATCCAATTGATTAGCTCATCAGGCATATTTCCTGCATAAATGGGACCACCAATTATTAACAACTCATGATCAGGTATGCAAGTTGACTCTTCTATAGACATAATCTCAATATGATGACCTGACTTTGCAAGCACAGCTTCATAGCCTTCCGCTATTGCTTTTGTATTTCCTGTACCACTAAAATATACAATGGATACATTCATATTATTCCCTCCAAATTTTCAGATATTTTAGTAAGGGTAATAAGAGTTTGATTTATATTACTTGGATCTATATCTTTTGTTATCAATGCATTTAAGTTAATAAATATTGGGACAATTTCAGATTTTAAGTCAACACCTTTTGCTGTCAAGCGATAACCCTTTTTATTAATATCTGACTGCTCAATATATCCCTTTTCTAATAATTTTAGTACACTCNNAACCAGTTTGACCAAATCGTTTTGCGTTAAAGTGTTCTCAATATCATTAAAGAAAGTCATCAATATCTGCATTTGTCCCATACCAATATCATAATGTTTTAAATCTCTTTCAATTTTCGTCTTCAAATTCTTATATATGTTCATTACTAAGTCGCCTAGTTTTTCCGTATGCATACTTTATCTCTCCTTTTTATGTTGTGTGGACAACTTAATATTAACACACATTTGTTGTGTGCGCAACTTATTTTAAAAAATACTGAACCACATAAAAAAACAGCAGAATTCTGAAATTCTACTGTTTCTATGTGTTCCCAATTATTGAGGTTCATGGTAAA
>NZ_DHYX01000009.1:0-14889 GCF_002414285.1 Clostridium sp. UBA5119
CAAGACTTATCTTATCATGATCTTAAATAGATTCAACTTCATTATTTACCTGTTAGCTAGATAATATTCATATATTCCTATATTTTTCACCAACATACTTCTCTTTTCTTGTATTGATACGCTAGGACAAGTATCCTTATATATGTTTACTATATATGTATATTAATCCTTTTTTCTAGACTTTCTGTATATTTTAATCCTCATTAATGTTATAATACTAATAATAGATATTAGTTAATTATTAGTATTAATTTTCTTTAGGAGGATGATAATAATGAATGATACATTACAATTAAAAAAAGCTCCAAACTTTTCTTTAATGGGTAGTGATAGCAATACTCACTCAATTGGTGACTTCTTAGGCAAAAATATAGTATTATACTTTTATCCAAAAGATAATACCCAAGGTTGTACAAATGAAGCTATAAACTTTAGAGATAGCAAAGAAATATTAGATGAATTAGATACAGTAATTATTGGAATTAGTAAAGACAGTGTTAAATCTCATGAAAGGTTTATTGAGAAGCAAGAACTTAACTTTCTTTTGTTAGCTGATGAAGATAAATCTGTTTGTCAATTATATGATGTTATAAAAGAAAAGAATATGTATGGTAAAAAGACTATTGGAATAGAAAGAAGTACTTTCATAATAAATAAAGATGGCTACATAGTTAAAGATTTTAGAAAAGTTAAAGTTCCAGGTCATGTAGATGCAGTAGTTAACTTCATTAAAGAAAATTTAGTATAGGTATATCATTTAAAACATATTCTTAACAAAACATCTAACTATTTATATATAATTAAAATGAGCAACCCTTTCACTTACAATAAAAGTGTTGCTCATTTTTAATTTAAACATATATTTTAATCTTCATTTCTCTCACGCTTCTTTTTTAATAACTCACCTGTGTTAAGCCCCCTATTTTGATTTTTGGATTTATCCCTATTAAGTCTATCTTTATATATGCTTATAAGCTTTATATTAATTTTTTCCTGTTTTATATCTAGCTTTTTTTCTTCTAGGTCTGTTTTTATAATTTCTTTTTTAAATATATTTTTTTCTTCTTTATTTTTCTTAGTTAAACTACCTATCTTTTTTGCTTTTATAGTATTATTTTCTTCTTTGTATTGTTCTATTTTAATTGCATATATCTTTTCTTTAATGTTATAAAAGAGCTTCTTATTTATATACCTCTTTAAACCTAATCTTCTATAAGTTATATCAAATAAAAATAATAACATAGCTGTTATTAATAATAAATTAGTTATGTTTCTTTTAGTATGGCCCTTATTGCTCTTTATCTCATATATATCCTCTACAGAATTTATAATTTTTCCTTCAGTATCTTCTACTAAAGCTAATAAACTATTAGATTGTTCTTGAAATTTATATTCGGGAGAATATTGATATGCAAACCCGCCTAATTGACTAGCTATAATCTTACCTTGTAACTCTTCAGTAATGTTAAAACTATAGAATCCCAATTCACTCATAGGTACATTTCCTTCATATTTACCAGGTGATACTTGTTTTAATTCAAATTCTGACGTAGTGTTTCCTTCAAAGGTATACGCTCCTTTAACCTTCTTATTATCCTCATGATTGTTAGTCTCATATTGTACTTTTGCAATACTTCCTTCCTGTGTAATACTTAAATTTCCACTACTATCATAATCAATCATTGTCCATGATATTATATTACTAAAAAGTTGTGGTATTTTTTCAAATGCTAATAAATCTTTACTCCATTGTCCATTTACATCTGAGGTAAATGCTACTACTCTACCAATACCATATTGCCATGCTGCTAAAACTGGTTCATCCATATGAGAAGTCATTATCTCTATAGCTGTATTTTTTATAGAAGTACCTACATAACCAAAAAGATGTGGAAATTTCCCTTCATCTATAACATTATTCAAAATATCATGATGAGCAGATACTTTAGGAGTAAATTCTTCATTTATTAGGTATTCCCCAGTAGATATTAATATTTCATTTGCAAATATTCTTGGTACATCTGTATATATATCACTATGATAGTACCTCCCCCCAGCATTATTACTAAGCCATTCTAACAATTGATTATTACTATCAGTACCTATAGACACTGTAGATAAAGTCATTTTATCCTTCTTAATATCATTTATTAAAGCTTTATATTCATTTTCTCCCATACCATCTTGTCCATCTGTTAATAGTATTATATGCTTTATTTTTGCACTACTTTCTTTTTGCTTGTTATAAGCTTCATTTAGCGCTGAATATATAGACGTTCCACCTTCAGCTATAATACCATTAATTTTATCAGAAACCGTATCTTTGTTAGATAGCTTTTGCATAGGTACTGCCCAGCTATATTCTGTATTAAAAGTTACTACACCTATATTATCAGTTTCTCTTAAATTATCTAGGGATCTAATTGCAGCCTCTTTTGCTAAACTAATTTTACTAAAACTTCCTTGATCTGAAGACAGCATACTAGAAGATCTATCTAATACCAACGTTAAAGATATCTCCGGAATTTCATTTTTACCTTTCTTATCAGAGCTAACAGGAAGTATCTCTTCAAAAACCGAATTCTTATATCCCCCTAAAGCATAAGAATTATCTCCCCCTGTAGTTATAACTGCACCACCATAATCTTTCACATAACTTTCCACATTATCTAAAAAACCCTTAGGTAAATCATCTACATGGGTATTACAAAGAAATATTCCCTTATATTCTATAAGTTCATTTATAGATCTAGGTGCAGTACTCGGATTTATCATAGTATAACTACTACCTATAGTCTTTAGATTTTCTTCAAGTCCCTTTCCTTCACCAATTTTTCCTTGTATTACTAAAATCTCTGGTTTTGAAACTATATTAGTATATGTTGTATATTCATTATTATATGAAATTCCATCATTTTCTGGATCTATAACTACTTTATATGGTTTAAACCCACCTTTATGTTGAATATCTTTAAATAAAAATGTATTATCGCCCTTTTCTATATCAATCTCTTTTTCACTTTTTTTTTCTCTTCCTGAATATACTGATACCTTTGATTTTGTCTTAATATTAGATTTAATATTTACAGTTACAGAAAATTCTTCTCCTATAGCTACTTTATCAAGTATATCTATATCTTCTATATATACATCTTCTACTTGTTCACTATCTACTTTATATACTTGAAAATCAATTTTATTATCTTTAAAATAAGTAGACGTTTCTAATATATCACCTTGATTTTCTTTTCCATCTGTAATTAAAACTAATCTCTTATAGTCACTATCTTTAAACATACTTAAAGAAAATTTTATTGCTTCTTCTATATTAGTAGTATTACCAATTGGAGAAGTTTGAATATCATTAAAGCTTTTAGAGTATGTAAGGAACTGTTCTATTTCTTGATTTTCACCAAAAGTAACTATTCCTATTTTATTATTTGATGGTGAATCTTCTATAGCACTTTTTACAAAGTCCTTTATTTCACCTTTATAATTACTCATACTATGAGATAAATCCAATAAAAGTATCGTTGATGAATCCTTTGTCTTAATACTTATACTTATGTTACACATAGCAAGTATAAGTATTGTTATAATAATAAACCTATTTATATTAATAAAACTAATACCTTTATCTTTAAATTTAATCTTTTTAGATATCAAGTACATTACCATGAAAATTAGTGGTATTAAAAATAACAAATATACTTTTTCAATTTCAAAGTTCACTCCAGTCCCCCCTTTCTAATGATTATATAGCTATAAAAAATTAATTTTTAATATATACTTTAATATCCCTTTTTATACAAAACCCATTCCACAATAATTAAAAGCATAATTAAACTTATTATATAAGGTGTTATATTTAACATACCTTTAATGCTACCCTTGTTATTTGATCTAGCTTCTATATCTTCTATAGTATCCTCCATTATATTTCCTTCCTCAATAGATGGAAAATTAATAGAGAATATTTCATTAAAACTATGATTATTATCTTCTATAGCATAAACTCCAAGCTCTAAATTTTCCTTTAATATACTATCATTCTCTATAGTATGCACTCTTCCACTGGGAGTAGTTAAAATTAATTCATCATATGCAAAGCTTCCATTTATTTTTATATCCTCTCCACCAATATAATTACTATTAACTATATTTCTATCTATAAGCTCTTCACATATATAATCAATAAGCATAGGAAACTCTGATTTAAGTGGTAAATCAGTATCATGAAAATCAAAATTTACTACAGCAACTTTCTGATTATTATGTTTCCCGAGAAATAATACAGATTTATCTCCTATATTTATTAAAGACTTTGCCCATGACGGCATTTCAGTCTTCTTTATTTTAGATGCTATAAAAGTCATATTCTGAAGGTATTTAGGTATATCTTCACTAACTACCACAGCTTCTCCACCAGCTTGTTCACCTAATACACCAAATAAATTATTTTCTGTTGGATTAACTATTAAAATATTACCATCCTGAGGCATATATTCACCTAACATGCCATCAAAAATATATAAATTATATCTATCTTTTTCAGATATATTACTTATATCATTAGTTTTTATTACATCTGCCTTACTAACTACAGACAAAGCTTTCTCCAAAAAAACATTTTTATTACTTACAAGCAATACTTTTTTATCATCATTATTCTTCATTACATGATAAAATGTATTATCTTCTAATATGGCATCCTTTCCTGATATTTCACCTTTTAAGTAATCTATATCAGTATCTTCTATATTAAAATTAAGTGTAATCTCTTCTCCTTTTTTTAATTCTATGGAAGTAGCTTCTAGTAATTCCTTTTCCCCATAAAGATAAAAATCTCCACTATAATCATCATTTCCTCTATTTGTTATGGTTGATATTATTGATACCTTTCCATCTTCTATTTTATGAGCAATATTATCTATAGATATATTAGATTTGTTTTTATCTAAATAAACTATTCTTCCATTTATATCTCCTATGTCTAATTCTTCATCAGTTATAAATAACACCTCATAATTTTTTAGCTCTTTAGTCATTGATTCAATTAATTTTATAGAACCCTTTAAATCCCCTGGACTAAAACTTTTAGTTATGCTGTCAATTTTATCTTTAACTAAGTCCTTATTTTCTGATGCTGTAACTAATACCTCCACATCCTTATTTGCTGTAATAATAGATATCTTTGTGCCATTTGTAGCAGATTCTATATATTCTTTAGCTATAGCTTTTCCTCTACTTATACAGGTTTCCTCCTTATTTATACCTAACATACTAGCTGAGTTGTCTATTACTATTATTAAATCAGTATATTCCTTACCAAAAAATCTTATAAATGGATTCATAAGAGCTAATATAATTAATAATGCAATCAATATTTGGAGGAATAACATAATATTTTTCTTTAATTTTTCAAAAGGACTATTAACTTCTAGTGTTTTATATATTTCTTGCCAAAATATTAACGATGATACTGAGAGATCCTCAGATTTTTCCTTTAAAATATATAATAAAATTAAAAAGGGTATGGTTACTAAAAAAAATAATGGCCATATATTCAAAAAGCTCATAAATTTCCTCCTTACCCTAAAAGTTTATGATTAAATAAATCTGTTAAAATTATTTTTTCTATATCCTCTTCCGAATTTACCTTTATAAAAGTTCCACCATACTTTTTAACTATGTTTTTTAACATATTCTCATGTTCTTTTATCCTAGATTTATATAATTTTAATATCTTTGGTGTTATTGATACTTTAGCTTCCTCCTTAGTTTCCATATCTATAATATTCTTAGTTCCCATAATCTCAGGATCTCTTTCTTCTTTGCATAATATTTGTATAAATACAACCTGTTGTTTTTTATAAGTAAGATACTTCACTATTTCTTCTATTTCTTCTTCTCCATTAGAAATTAAAAAATCCGATATTAGAATAGACATACCTATATTAGTAAATCTATTTTTTAATATAGGTGATTTCAGGTTTGTTTTACCACTAAACTCTAAGCTTTCTAAGCCATCTATAATCTTTATAAAAGATTCTTTTCCTCTTGACCTGTTAAATAGTTCAGTTCCCTCTTCCTTTAACACACCAACTCTTACCCTGTCAAGATTATTAATAGCAATATAACTTAAGGATGCTGCTATTTTTAAGGCCATGTTCCCTTTATTAAATTCTCCAAAATCCATAGATTTGCTACAATCTATAAATATACTAAAGTTACCTTCTCTTTCTTCCATAAAAAGTTTTACAAATAATTTTTCAAATCTTCCATAAGCATTCCAATCTACCCTTCTAAAATCGTCCCCATGAACATACTCTCTAAAATCTGAGAACTCTACTGAAGTTCCTCTAGCTTTAGATTTCCGCCCTCCTTGAGTTCCTTTGGATAACTTAAGATTTAATTTTATACTAATATTATTTAGTTTTTTAAAAAATTCTTTATCAAATTTCCTGTTCATTTTATATAACCTTCAAACTTTTAATAACTTCTTTAATAACCATATCAGTAGTTATACCTTCTGATACTGCTTCAAAATTAAGGAATATTCTATGTCTCAACACTGCATATGCAATATTATTTATATCTTCAAAGGCCACATTTAGTCTACCCTTTAAAATAGCTTCCACCTTAGAACCATTAAAAAGACCTTGAGCTCCCCTTGGACTTGCTCCTACTTCTACATACTTTTTTACAAAATCATTAGAATATTCACTTTCAGGATGAGTTGCTAATATGAGTTTTAGCGCGTATTCTTTAACTGCCTCTGCCATAGGTACTTCTCTTACAATAGACCTCATAGCCAATATATCTTCACTTGTGAGTATCCCTTCCAAATTTACATTGTTATTAGTAACAGTAATATCCATAATGTCCTTTAACTCATTTAAGGATGGAAAATCGACTTTTAACTTAAATAAAAATCTATCCATCTGAGCTTCTGGAAGGGGATAAGTTCCCTCCATCTCTATTGGATTTTGTGTAGCTAAAACCATAAATGGGCTAGGTAAATTATATGTGGTTCTTCCTACGGTAACAGTTTTTTCTTGCATGGCTTCTAAAAGAGCTGATTGAGTCTTCGGAGTAGCTCTATTGATTTCATCTGCTAAAACTAAATTGGCAAATATAGGGCCTTGTTCAAATTTAAATTTAGTTTCTTCTTTATCTTTAACAATAAGGTTTGTTCCAACTACATCAGCCGGCATAAGATCCGGTGTAAATTGAATTCTAGAAAAACTTAGCTTTAGAACCTTTGAAATAGTTTTAACTAGTTGAGTTTTCCCAAGTCCTGGTACTCCTTCTAGAAGTATATTTCCTCCACATAAAATTCCTATTAAAACCTTTCTTATTACATCCTTTTGACCTATGATACCCTTAGATATTTCGACTTCACACTTATTTATTTTTTCTACAGTGTCTTCTATTAATTGCTTATTTATCTCCATTTTACACCCCATACTTATTTTAATTCTTCAAAGTATTTTTTTATTAAATCTTGCAGCGATTTTGGTATTGATTTATTTTTAAGTCCTATTATCTCACTATTAGAATATTCATGAATAATTTTTTCATAGTCTATAGAATCTCCAGCTATGTTTACTCCATTCTCTGTAGTTATACTTTGAGAATTTCCGCCTTCTGATATATTTCCTTTTAAATTATCATCAGTACCTGTACCTCTATTTGGAAGAAATACTTTTTCACCACTGTTAAGCTTTCCTTCTCCATTTTCTTTATTTCCAGTATCCCATCCACTTCCATTTCCTGAACCACTACCATTTCCACTTCCATTACCTGTGCCATTGCCGTTACCATTCCCTTGGCCATTTGTTCCATTTCCACTTTGATTACTTTGTGGTCCAGTACCTTTATTGCTATCTCCATTATCATCATTGATGGAATCCTTATTTAAACTTATCAAAGCATTTTGTAACTTACTAAGATCTATATTCCCACTACTAATGGATGCTGCTGTAGAGGATAATGCACCTTTTAAATTTTCATCTGCTATATTAGCAGATATATTCTCAAGATTATTTGAAATTTCTTCTTTATCTTCATCTTTCAAATTCTTTAAATCTTTCCCTAATTTATCTAAAGCTTCTTTAATTTTATCTTCATCCTGAGAATTTATAGCTTCACTAAGCTCTTTCATTTTGTCAACTTTAGATAACTCCTTAGCTATTTTATTTAAAATAGCTAATTTTTCACTTGTCTGTTCTTTGTTTATATTTATTTTTTTCAAAATATTCTGTATTTTATTTTTACTATCCACACTATCTAAATTTTTCTCTATATTATCTAATTTTTTCTCCAGCTTATTTAAAGCTTTTTCTGTATCTATTTTACTTTTACTCTTCTTTATTTCATCTATAGACTTATCTAATTCCTTTACTATATCTAACTTATCATCCTCTAATAACTCCTCACTACCCTTAGTCTCCTTTTTCTCATCCTTTATTTTTTCCATTACTTCTTTATTAAACTTCTTAATCTTTCTAATCTCCCTAGCTTGATTTTTAGCAGTAGTCGGAATACATAAAATTATAATCAAAACTGTTAAAATAGTTGTTAACCTATATAAAATTTTTCTTTTTATGTGAAACGGAGTAATTTTTGAAATCTTAATTTCTCTTATTACCTCTATGGTATCTTCCTTCTGTGCATTTGATATGTTGTCATCCTTATTTATTAATTCTAATGAAGTAATTAATCTCTCATTAAGACCCTTAGAATCTAGCTTAAGAGCTACCTTTTTATTATCTGGTCTAAGCTTATACAAATATATAAATATATAAATACTCATAGATATAGTAAATATAATAAAGCATATTTCAAATAAATTATATATGGGTATAAATAACCCTAATACACTTGCAATAGAGGAAATACTTAATGCCACTATTAGTGACACTAGTAAATTCTCTATAAATACATTTAGTCTTATTCTTTTTCCACCCTTATTTATAAACTTTGTAATTTGTTTATCTATATTGTTCATCTTCTCACCTTAATAATTGATTTTCTTACTGGATTTAATCTCCATGCTGAAAGTAATATTAGCAATAATGTTACTATTCCTTGATTTATTAAAGATATAACAAATATTTTATTTAAATTCATATAGTTTATTAAATCAGGAGCAAAGTATAAAATTCCATTCTGTTTAATTAGAATATATATAAACTCAATAGTTGGATTAATATATAACCAAAATGGTAGATTTATTGTAAATGTTGATATTGTATTATTAGATAATGCATCATAATAATCTCTACTAATCACAACAAAACCTATTATAATAGTTCCAATTACAATAAATAAAACTGTTAATATACTTGCCACCGTTGAAGATTTTGAACTCTTAAATATAGTAGACATAAATATCCCTATAGATCCCACATATATAGTTGTACTTATAAAAAATACTGTTAATATAATTAATTCTTTAAAACTAGTACCTCCAACTAAGAAGTTTATAGCATATATTGGCATAGTACTAATAATTAATAAGGCAACTTTAGTTACAGTTGACATTAATTTTCCTAAAACTATTTTCATAGGCGACAGATTAGTTGAAAGTAAAATATCTAATGTCTGCCTTTCTCTTTCTCCTGTGATTGATGTAGCTGTAAGCACTGGTACAATAAACATCAATAACACCGCTTGCCCACAAGCTAAAGCAAAACTTAGTATTGTAAATTTGCTTAAATTTATTCCCATACCATATTTATCACTATTTATAATAAAATAAGCCCACATAGCTACTATTGAAAGTATCCCTACATATAACATAACCATTAAATTAAATCTGAAGGTTCTAACTCCTACCTTGCTTTCATTCTTCAATATAGGATTAATTTTCATAATTCTTTCCCCCTACTTCGATTCCTTTTCAGTAATCTTTATGAATACATCCTCTAAATTTTCACTTGCTTGAGTAAAAGAAACAATAGGTATATCCTTTAATACCAAAGCCTTAATAGTATTAGATATTTCTATTTCTCCTCCATTGAAAAATACTGTAAATTCTTTTGAATTTTCCTTTATATTTGTTATATATGGAAGTTCACTAAGTATAACCTTTGATTCCTTAACTTTATCTCTTACTACTATTTTTAATGGATTAGTACTACTCATTCTGCTTAGTAAGTTATTTATACCACCGGAGTATATCAAATTACCTTCTTCTATAATTCCAACTGATGTACAAATTTCATTCATTTCAGAGAGTATGTGAGAACTTATGATAACCGTCTTATCCATGTCGTTAAGATTTTTCAAAATACCCTTCATCTCAAATCTAGATCTAGGATCCATTCCTGAAGCTGGTTCGTCAAGAATTAACAGCTCTGGATTATGAACTAAACTTCTTGCAAGGCAAAGTCTTTGTTTCATCCCTCTAGATAATCCGTCTACATAGGCATCTTTTTTTTCTTCTAAGTTAACTAATTCTAGTAAATCCATTATCAAATCTTTTGATTCTTTTCCTATAATTCCATAAATAGATGCATAAAACTCCATATACTCTATAACTTTTAGGTTCTCATAAGACCCAAAGAAATCAGGCATATATCCGATTTTTTCTTTTAACTTTTTATTATCCTTTAAAGCATCTATCCCATCTACATATATTTCTCCACCATCAGCAGGTAATAGTCCAGCAATGATTTTCATAGTTGTACTTTTTCCTGCTCCATTAGGACCAATAAATCCAAATATATCCCCTTTTTTTAGATGCATATCTAATCCATTAACTGCTTTATATTTACCATAAAACTTTTCAAGATTTATTATAGTTAACACCTACTTCACCTTACCCTTCACAGAAATATCTGGAATCCTAGTCCACTCTTCATTATTGCCATGAATTTTAATTTTAATATTTCCATCTAAGATGTAGTCTTCTATGTTAGTTAAGCTTAACTCATCATCAAAATTTAATACTTCATAATCCTTAATCTTGCAATTGTAAATTTTATATTCACCCTTCATTTTGGAACTACCTTGAGAGTAATTCTTTTGAAAATTAATACTTTGTATAATTACATCTTCTTCTTGTAATTGATAACTAAGTATTAATTCTAAATTCCCACTTATTGTTCTTTCATTAGGGTCATAATTTCCATCTACATTACTTTGTTCCATTATATATGGTACAAAATAACCATATGGATATTCTATAGTACCATCTTCTGACTTATAACTTATATTTATATCATTAATGAATATAGTATCATTTTTATTCAAAGGAGCTTTACCATTTACTTTTAAATCATATTCTACTTCCTTTTCTGTAACCGCAATTAGTTTAGAAGTATTTTTATTATTATCATACATAGAGCTATTATATAAATAGTCCAACAACTCACAAGTTCTTAACTCATACTTTTTATTATCTTTATTTTTATTACCATTATTATAATTATCATCTCTAATTTTATTAGTTATTTCCCACATATTTAATGCTGAAGTAAATTTATCACTATCCTCTACAGATATCTTTTCACTATTGGCTAAACTTCCTAAATCCCATATTTTATATGGAGTCATAACTACTAACTTTTTAATATCACACCCTAAGTTATTAGTAATATATCCCGTTAGCTTGCCACTAGAAAATTTCAACTCCTGCTCCAATGGTTCAAAGGTAGTATTAAAATTGCTAACCTGAAAAAATTCCGGACTAAACGAAGATACTTCACCAAAATTATAGTATGTCTTATCCCCTTCTTTTATCATATTTAATCTCATAATTGCATTTTCATTGCTATTATAATTATTATTATATCTATAATAGTCATTGGTATTTTCTATGAGATTTAGATTTATATCTTCTGGTTCTTCTATTACTACTTTTCTACTTTTAGCTGTTAACACCCCTAGATAACTCTCAATCTTTGTCTGTCCATCTAAATCTACTGATACAATATTTATTTTATTAGCTATAATGTCTTGAACCCTTGAATTACTGCCTATAAAATATATAAGAACTGTAAACCCAATAGATATTATGGGTATTAATAGCCATACATAATCTCTTTTATTTAGCCTCTTCAATACAATATATATTAGTACGCCTATAATTAATATATATATTATAAAAAGTATTATCATAAGCTGAAAAGATGGCAATCCTATATCCTTAACTGTACTTAATAATGAATTTAAATTCCAAAACCCTTCACGACTATTATTAATTCTACTATCAAAATCTGATGTTATTTCTCCCCATATTAAATTGTTTTTACTTAATTTTGAAATCTTTTCTGTAGATAGATCCCATGGAAATACAATAACCTGTCCATTTTTCTTAATAACTTTGCTTATAAAATTATTATCCTCAAATAAGCTCATAGAATCTTCAATATTCATTTTCACTGCTAATATATTTACATTACTTTCTCCAATACTCATATCCCGTGATATAGCTTCAGAAAATGTACCATTTATAATTTTATTGTTAATACCACCTATAACCTTTTTATAGTTTTCTCCCGTACCAACTACTAAAATTCCTCCATTAGATATCCATTGATTTAAATTAGTTATATTATCCTGTGTTAATTTTAACGTATCATAATTATTTATAATTATCATATCAATAACATCTAAAGACTTAGAATTTTTCTCTATAACTTCTTCTGATATACTAACTGGAATTAACTTTTTATTCCCCATATCAGGATTATTATTCATATTGACATTAATATTAGATATATAATTTAAACCATTAAAATCATCAGTCAATATACCTACTAATATATCTCCATCATTTAATTTTCCTTTATTAACATTGATTGTTTCTTCATGTATAACTTCATTATTATTTGTAATTAACCTTACTTTAAACTTATTCACAATATTTATGTTGTACCACAAGCTCTTAGTTGTATTTTCAGCAATATTTATACTTTCAGTATTTAAATCATATTTATTTGTATCTGGAACCAATGTTTCAATTTGTATCTTCCCTTGAAACTCCACCCCATTGTTAGTAACCACTAAATTGATAGGAGTTTTACTATTAACTTTATATCTTCCATCTACCCCATAAGAAGCTTTTAAATTTATGTTATATTTATTATCTATTGCACTTGCTATATTGAAATTTAAAATATTATATATAAAAATTATACTTAATATAGTCAGTATGAACCTGGATTTTATTAATTTGTTTTTTAAAATCATTAATTTACCCCCTAATTAATCTAAAAACATCTATTATTTATTTCTAATCTATAAATATATTTGGTTTAAATTGAATATATTTATTTATATTTATTTATATTTATTTATATTTATTTATTTTTATTTACTACATCTTTAATTTTAACATAGTTTAATTAGTAAATTTATTACAAATACATTACAATTTATTTATATAATACTTACAATTTATTTACGAAATAATTTTCTAAAAATCTATATAAAATATATATTTATAAAAAAAATGTAGATAAGTTTTATTTGTATAACCTATCTACATTTATATTTATATTTATTTTTTTTGTAATTCTTCTTCAGCTTTTTTCTCTTCATTTTCATTGTTTTCTAATTTATCAATTTCATTCTTAATTTTATCCTTCATCCTATTAGCATTTTTATTTATATTTCCTATCTCATTGGATATCTTAGATTCTATATTCAATATACCTCTACTTAAGCTAGTTAATTTTTTATTATTATACGAATTAGAATTTTCATTAGGCTTAATATATCCCGATTCAACTTTTAATCTATTTTTTATATCTTTTAATCTATTTATGTATTCAGTAGAATGACTTATTTCTATTAGTTCATTCAAACTAGCAGATATTATAACTCCATCCTTTACTTCATCCTCATTTACTTTATTCTTTTCTGCTTCTACTTTTTTTGCTTCAAGTTCCTCTTTTTTCTTGTCTATTTCTTTTTGCTTCTCATTCATTAATAATTGTTGTATTTGAGCCTCTACCTCTTGAATTTTACTATTTATTTCTTCCATTTTATACTTTTTTTCTTCTGGACTCATCTGTTTTTCTCTTAAAGCTTCCTTTTGGTGCAGCAATTCTTGCTTTATCTTTTCAAAATTATTAAGTAGCTCATTTTGATTATTTTTATTATTGAATTTTAAACTTTTACTTTCTTTGTTCTCTTTATCCACCTTAATATTTTTAAACAATGCACTTGTTTTGTTAATATTATTATTTTGTGATATATTTATTCCTATTGCATTTATTTTCATTTTCCTTATCCCCCTTATTTATTTATAATGGTATTTAAAATTTCTTCTTCTTTATCCATATAATCTCTTATTTCTGGATTATTTAATAACTTTTCTCTTACAACTTCAGTTATTATTCTATTCTCATTCATTAAATCAATTAGACTTTCGGCCACTATAATATCTTCTTCTGGCTCATTATCTTTGTCTACTTTTTTTATATTATCTTTAGTTGGTTGCTTTTTAAATTTATTTAATTGCTCCTTAAAATTTTTATTCTTGTTATTATTTAAATCATCATTAATTCTATTTGATTTATTAAGCTTTTTAACTTTTCTATTTTCATAAATTGTAAGTTTTTCAGTATCAAGATATGTTCTGTCTACCATAATACTCTCACCCCTATCAAACTCCATTACTTAATTATCGTATTCTTATATTTTATATTAATAGAGTAATTATCCAAAATACTAAAACAAATAAAATTTAATTGATTTATACTATAGCTTATATTAGTTATAAAAACCCAATAAAAAAAGAACCTAGATTATAAAATCTAGATTCTTGGTGGCTCGAGCAGGAATCGAACCAGCGACACGAGGATTTTCAGTCCTCTGCTCTACCGACTGAGCTATCGAGCCACGTTAAAAACCTGGCAACAACCTACCCTC
>NZ_DHYX01000007.1:0-8959 GCF_002414285.1 Clostridium sp. UBA5119
CTATCCTTCCTATAATATTAGCTATTTAAATAATAGATTTAGTTATTTATACAATTTCCTCTGCCAGCACCTTTTCCTTGGCCAGCTCCGCTACCTTGACCTGCACCATTACCTAAGCCTTGATTAAGTCCATAGCCTTCCTTGTTTTCTCTGTTTATGCCAGCACCATCACAAGTAGCACTATTTTCAGCCATTTCAGCTTTAATTTCTTCTCCTCTTTCTGAAGTTATTGTTCCTCTTTCTACAGCTGCATCTACTCTTTCATATTTCTCTTGTAGCATAATTTCCTTTGCATCTTCTAAAGTCTTTCCTTCTTCTACTAAGCTTTGAACCTGTGTAGCTACACCATTTCTAAAAGCTCCTCCTAAATTTTCATCTGCAAAGGCCATAGTTGTTCCTAGGGCGGTAATTACTCCTACCATTGCTAAGGCTATCATTGATTTTTTCATATTAAATCCTTCCCTTCATTAATTATTTTTTATTTTCTTTACACCTTTATAATAACAAGGGAATGTTACATTAATGTTACAACAACCTAATAGTTAGATTAAAATAAGTATACATTTTTACAACCTTAAGCTTATCCAAAATTCCACACCATGTTTCCTATTCTTTACACCATAGGTGCCGTCATGAAGATTTACTATTTGTTTCACTATGGCTAAACCTAAACCTAATCGTTTTTCTTTATAGTTTCTTACCTTATCTAACCTTATAAATCCTTCCCAAATCCTAGTAAGGTTATCATCTTCAATATTACTGCCACTATTATATACAGAGATTACTAAATTATCTTCAATTATTTTTTGATTAATATCTATTACTTTTTTTTCATCTACATGGCTAAGGGCATTATTAATATAATTTTGTACTGCTTGTTCTAATCTAACTTCATCCACTATAACAGTAATATTTTCACCTTCCGTAAAGTTAAGATTTATGTTCATTTCTTCGAATCTAAATTTATTTTTCTCTAGAGTTTTTTTCATTAAACTATTTATATTTACTTCTTTTTTATTTAATTTAAAGGTATTTGATTCTAGCTTATATAAATCTAAAAGATCATTGACTATGATACCTAATCTATCTGTTTCTTCACCTATTACATCTAAATAATATTTTCTATCCTCTTCTGAAGATATAAAACCTTCTTGAAGTGCTTGAATATAACCTGAAATAACAGCTATAGGGCTTTTTAGTTCATGAGATACGGAAGATACAAATTCCCTTCTAGCTAATTTATTTTTCTTTTCATTTTCCATCATAGTCTCTAACTCTAAATTCTTTTCTTTTAGATTTTTTAAGGTTTCTTCTATTTTATGGGATAAATTATTAACACTTTTAGCTAGTAATCCTATTTCATCAATACTCTTTATATTTAAATCCTCACAAAAGCTTAGCTCTTCTATTTTTCTAGTTTTTTTAGTTATTTCTATTACTGGCTTAGTAAATTGTCTTGAAAATAATGCTGTGATAAAAAGTGCTATAAATCCAACAGGTATCATTATCATAAATAAAAGCTTTATAGATTTATTTACTGCATCATCAATAACAGTAATTGGTGCTTTAACACTTATTTCGTAATTATATACATTTTTATCTATAGCAGTTAAGAACTCTACACCTGTAGATCTATCAAGGGTTATGGTTTCGCTTATTCCCTCTTTTTCACCTATAAATTCTATAACTTCAAATCTATGCTGCCCATTCATCATATTATTTTTACCCATTTTATAGCTAGAAAATATACTCTCTGATATCAGTACATCTTTAATATCTATTTGAACACTATACTTCTCTGAAAGTCCTTCTAACTTCCCATCAACTATATTATCATAGTCTTTATCTATATAGTTTTTAATTTCTTCAATTACATCATTCATTTCCTTTAACTTTTCTCTCTGAAAAAAGTCTTTATATGTGATTCCATAGGTTGCAATCCCTAAAATAAAAATACTGAATATGAGAACTATACCAGAAAATAACTTTAATTTAATTGATTTCATCATACTTCTCCAAACTTATACCCGAAACCTCTTATGGTCTTTAGATACTTGTTGTATTCTTCCAATTTATTTCTCAACCGACTTATATGAGTATCTACAGTTCTAGTATCACCAAAGTAATCTTCATCCCATATAACTCTTAGTAGTGTTTCTCTACTTACTACTTTATTTACATTTTTTATAAAGTAAAGTAATAGTTCATATTCTTTCGGATTTAGTTCTTTCTCCTTACCATCTATTTTTACCATGTGACTTTCTTCATCTACTTCAATCCCTTTAAATACAATGCTCCCTGCCTTACTAATTTTGCTTTTTAAAAGTCTATTAACTCTAGCAAGTAATAGGGCTATGTTAAATGGTTTAGATACATAGTCATCCACTCCTATATCAAAGGCAAAAAGTTCATCTAAATCACTATCTTTAGCCGTTAATATAATTATAGGTACTTCTGATATCTTTCTAATCTCTTTACATACAATCCATCCATCATAAATAGGCATCATCACATCTAAAATTACTAAATCAATGGTATCATCAAAGTTCTCTAAAGCAAGCTTACCATCCTTTGCAGTAATTACTTTAAATTTATTAAAAGTTAAATAATCAGCAATAAGCCTTAAAATTCTTTCATCATCATCAGCAACTAAAATTTTCATTGAAACCTCCTAATATAATATATCATCTTTATTTTATACCATTATAGTATAAAATAAAGTGTATGTCCCCAAATTATTTTAGGACATACACTTCATGATTACAATTATTAGGTACCTCTAGTTAATTAATCTTCCAAGTAAATCATTGCTTCTTTTGATGAAATCAGACATCTCATCAGCACCTAATTGTCCATGACTTATCATAGCTAAGTCATACACCTGGTTACAAATATCATTAACCAAGTCTTTTTTATTTTCATCTTTAGATAAATTAAATAGTTTTTTAATTAATGGATTTGAACTATTTACAACTAAAGTCTCTTCTTTAGGGAACATTGACATATCCCCTCCTCCAAACATCACACTCATCTCAGCCATTCTTCTAGACTGTTCTGACAGAGTAATCATGGCAGGAACTTCTTCTGTTTTAATAGGCTCTATAGATATTTTTAGTTGTTCCTTATTTATAGAATTCTTAAATATCTCTTCTATAGCCTTGTTTTCCTCGGGACTTTCATCTATAACATCAGCCTTTAATATTTCTGTTAAGTCAGAGTCAATTCTACTAAATTGTACTCCTTCCTCTTTACTCTCCATTAAAGTAATAAAATGACTGTCTAGTGTAGTATTTAAAATCACAGCTTCTAAGTTATTCTCTTTTAGCATTTTAATATATTGAGACTGTTGCTTTTCATCATTAACATAAATAACTTTTTTATCATGNNATCATGATTTTCCTTATTGTTTTCTAGATATTGTTTTAATGTTACATGGTCTCCATTAGTAGTTTTGAAAATCAGTATATCTTTAACCTTGTCATAGAATTTTTCATCTCTTAGACAACCATATTTAATAAATATATTTATATCTTTCCAAAAGTCATTGTACTCATCTCTGTGATTTTTAAATAGAGATGTAAGTTTATCAGCCACCTTATTTACAATGTGTCTAGATACCTTTGATACATTATTGTCCTTTTGTAGAAAACTTCTTGATACATTTAAAGGAATGTCTTCGCAATCAATAACACCTTTTAATAAAAGTAGAAATTCAGGAATAACTTCTTTTATGTTATCTGCCACAAAAACTTGTTTATTATAAAGTTTCACTTCTCCTTCTGTAGCTTCAAATTCATGTTTTAATTTAGGGAAGTACAATATTCCTTTTAAATTAAATGGATAGTCTACATTCATATGAATCCAAAATAGCGGATCATTATATTCATTGAAGACTTTTCTATAGAACTCTTTATACTCTTCATCTGTACAATCCTTTGGAGCTTTCATCCATAATGGTTTTGTATCATTTAAAGGAGTTTTTTCTATATCCTTCTCTGAATCCTTATCATCTTTTTTCTCATTCTCATCTATTAGATAAATCTCAACAGGGAAGAAGTTACAATGTTTTTTTATAATTTGCCTTAATTTATAATAATCTAAGAATTCATTGCTATCTTCACTTATATAAAGAGTAACAGTTGTTCCTCTAGAAGTTCTTTCAGAAGATTCAATTTCATATTCTGTACCACCTTCACAAATCCACTTAACAGCTTCTTCGCCCTCCTTATAAGATAAAGTATCAATTTCAACTTTTTCTGATACCATAAAAGATGAATAAAACCCTAATCCGAAATGGCCAATTATCCCTTTTCCTTCATCAATTTTATCTTTATACTTAGATAAAAATTCCTCGGCTCCTGAGAAAGCTACTTGATTAATATATTTTTTCACTTCATCTGAAGTCATTCCTATACCGTTATCTATAAATTTAATTGTTTTTTCATCTTTATTTAAGGACACAGTAACTTCGTATTTAGACTCCTCCACAGTTGCTTCTCCAAAGGTCACTAGTCTTTCTAATTTATTAATAGCGTCGCAACCATTACTGATAAGTTCCCTTATAAATATATCCTTATCAGAGTATAGCCATTTTTTTATAATCGGCATTATATTTTCAGTGTGAATTGAAATGTTTCCATTCTCTTTAAGCATATATATCTCCTCCAAACAAAAATAATAAATTTTATACTCAACCGTATAAAATATTTTATACCTAATTCTATATAAAATAAAGAATATATTGTGAATTTTTTGTAAAAATATCACATTTACTCTGCTTGAGTTAGTAATCTTTTCATTATATCTCTCAATTTTCTTTCTTCTAATTTGTCATTTCCAATGATAACAATAACTTTTATATCTTTATCTGATTGATCCCATTTATAAGCCTTTGCATCGATAATAGCTTCCTCTGGAATAAACTCTTCCATATCTAATGCCATCTCTTCTGCTAAGCTGAGATATTCATCAAAAACATCGTCCTCTTCCATTTCACTTAAATTAAAATCATCATATTCTTCTTCTATAATCTCATTTAAGATTGAGATTTTCACACTTAAGCAAAAGGCATGAACATCTTCTCTTTTAGTTCCCTTTGTCATATCCTTAATTACTTTAAAATCAGTTTTACTTTCTATTATTTCTTTCATCTCATCATTATGAATTACATTTTCACCAAATAATACATACATTTATATCAGCTCCTGTTAATTAATTCTTAAGTTTTACATGCACATCATTATATCACATATATAGATTTTAATTAACAACTGTATAGATTTTTTAGAAATTCTACTTATTTACTATGAATAAAAAGAGCTTCTTCTCAAAAATAGCTCACTAAAACTTACAAAATATCGAACCTACACTTTATTATAAGTGTAGGCTCAATATTAATTTAACATTTAGCTTGTTTTATGACCTTATTTTACTCTTGGTAATACTTCTTTTTTAAAGAAACTCTTTGCCGTTAAGCCTGATACACTGAATACTTCTCCGTCATCAATTTTTACAGATACAGCATCAGAACAATGACCTAAACAAAATACTGCCTTTAAATCTACTTTATCTGATAGATTATATTCTTCAATGCTCTGTTGAAAAGCATTTATAACATTATAAGATCCCTTCACATGACAGGCGCTACCTATACAAACACTTAAGTTTACCACAGCGTTTACTCCCCTCTATTATAATTCACATGTAATAACTTATGAACTTTTCCATTTAATAATCCTGAATAAAGAGACATCATTACTGGATTTTCTTCTGAGCGTTTAAGGCTACTCATCTTATCTGCTGCATATAAACCTTCTCCACGTTTTTGCTTTCCTTCGAACATAGTAAATGGTTGTCCTGCTCCACCTACACATCCACCTGGGCAAGCCATTACTTCAATAAAATCATAATGTGCTTCTCCTGATTTTATCTTTTTCACAAGGTCATCAGCGTTTTTAAGACCACTAACTACAGCAATTTTTAATTCCTTGTCATTTACTGTAATACTAGTTTCCTTTACGCCAGACATTCCCCTTACTCCATTAAATGCTATAGTTCTTAGTGTAGATACAGATTTATCATCTAAAACCCTTCTTAAAACAGCCTCTGTAACTCCACCTGTAACTCCAAATATAACTCCTGCTCCACTACTAACACCAAATGGCATGTCTACAGCTTCTGGTTCTATCTCTGAAAATATAATTCCAGCTTCCTTTATCATAGCTATAAGCTCTTGAGTAGTTATAACATAGTCTACATCCTTAACTTCATCAACTTTAAATTCATCTCTATCAGCTTCAAATTTCTTAGCTGTACAAGGCATTATTGCTACATTAACTATTCTTTTACTAGAATGACTATAGTGCTCTTTTAAAACAGAACCAAACATCTGCATAGGAGATTTACATGTTGAGATATTACCCATCATCTCTGGGTAAGTTTTTTCTACATAGTTAACCCAAGCTGGACAACAAGAAGTAAATAAAGGAAGTCTTTCATTATTTTCTAATCTTGAAATAAATTCTCCTGTTTCTTCCAGAACTGTAAGATCAGCTCCAGTAGATGTATCGAATACTTCATCAAAACCCATTCTCTTTAAAGCTCCAACGATTTTACCCATTACATTTTCTCCATCTTTTTGTCCAAGCTCCTCACTTATTCCAACTCTTACTGCTGGAGCTATTTGCACTACTACCTTAGTATTTTTATCACTTAAATCTTTCCATAGTCTTTGTGTATCATCTTTTACTACTATAGCTCCTGTAGGACATACTGCTGCACACTGACCACAACCTACACAGTTTGATTCTGCTATAGGTTTGTCAAAAACTGTACCTACACTCATCTCTGCTCCTCTTTTTATAAAGTCAATAGCACCTACATTTTGAATTTCATTACACATTCTTACACAGTCACCACAAAGTATGCATTTACTCTTATCTCTTACTATACATAAAGATGATGTATCTAATTCGCTTTTTTCTGCTGTATTGTCAAATCTTACTTTTCTTATTCCAAAGCGATGTGCTAACTCCTGTAGTTTACAATGTCCATTTTTTTCACAGGTAGTGCAATCTCTACAATGATTTGAAAGTAATAATTCTAATATATTCTTTCTATATTTTCTTAATCTAGGTGTATTAGTATATATCTGCATACCAGCTTTTGGTGGTGTAGAACATGCAGCTTCAATTCCACCCCACTTATTTTCTACCATACACATACGGCAAGCTCCATATACAGAAAGCTCTGAGTAGTAGCATAAAGTTGGTAAGTCTATTCCTGCTTTTCTAATTACCTCTAAAATATTTTTTTCTCCCTTTATTTCCACTGGGATGTCATCTATAATCATAAATTGTTCATTCATTCTATTAATCCTCCTTTATAGCTTTAAAGGCACAAGCTTCAATACAGGCACCACATTTAATACATTTATTTTTATCAATTACAAAAGGTTCTTTAACCTTACCTGAAATGGCACCTACTGGACAAATTCTTGAACATTTTGAACAACCCTTGCAAAGGTCTGCATCTATATAGATAGTCTTAAGTTTTTGACATGTCTTGGTTGGACATTTCTTATCAATAATATGTGATTCATACTCACTACGGAAATTCTTTATTGTACTTACTACTGGGAATGCTGCAGTTTTTCCTAATCCACATAAAGCTGTAGAAGATATTGTATCTGCAAGTTCTAGTAATAAATCAATATCTTCAATTTCACCTTTACCTGCTACAATTCTCTCTAATATTTCAAGCATTCTCTTAGTGCCTTCACGACATGGTATACACTTACCACAAGACTCATTTTGAGTAAAGTTCATAAAGAATCTAGCTACTTCTACCATACAAGTATTTTCATCCATTACAACTAGCCCACCAGAACCTATCATAGCTCCAGCTTTCTTTAAAGAATCAAAATCTAGTGGTAAATCTAAATGTTCTTTTGTTAAACAACCACCTGAAGGACCACCAATTTGAACAGCTTTAAACTCTGCTCCTCCTCTTATTCCTCCGCCGATATCAAATATTATTTCTCTTAAGGTTGTACCCATAGGAACTTCAATAAGCCCTGTATTTTCAATGTTTCCTGTTAATGCAAAGGCTTTTGTTCCATTGTTATTTTCTGGACCCATGGTTTTATACCAATCTGCTCCCTTTTCAATTACTATAGGTACATTAGCAAAGGTTTCTACGTTATTAAGTACTGTTGGTTTTCCAAATAATCCTTGTTCTACAGTTCTTGGTGGCTTAACTCTAGGCATACCTCTTTTTCCCTCAATAGAAGCTGTTAGTGCACTTCCTTCTCCACATACGAAAGCACCTGCTCCTTTATTGATTTTTATATCCATGCTAAAACCTGTACCAAGAATGTTCTCACCTAATATTCCATACTTTTTAGCTTCTTCTATAGCATTCTTTAATCTGCTAACAGCAAGAGGATATTCTGCACGTACATATATGTATCCTTCCTGTGCTCCACAGGCTACTGCTGCAATCATCATTCCCTCTATAACTCTATGTGGGTCTCCTTCCATTATGCTTCTATCCATAAAGGCACCTGGATCTCCCTCATCACCATTACATACAATGTACTTCTCACCCTCAGGTTGACGTTTTACCTGACCCCACTTACGCCCAGTTGGGAATCCACCGCCACCACGGCCTCTTAAATTAGAATCATCAATTTCTTTTATAATTTCATCTGAAGTCATATCAAACAGTACTTTTTCTAAAGCAAAATATCCACCTATAGCAAAATATTCTTCTATAGATGTAGAATCAATATGACCACAATGTTCTAATGCCAATCTAGTTTGTTTTTTATAGAAAGGTATTTCATCTTGAGTTTTGTAAACCTTGCCATCTTTTTCATAAGCCAATCTATCTACACATTGACCTAAAACAATAGTCTTATCTATAATTTCTTCACAATCCTGTGGCTTAACTTTTATGT
>NZ_DHYX01000007.1:9031-57015 GCF_002414285.1 Clostridium sp. UBA5119
ACAACCAGTACCTCCACATACAAGGATTTTTACCTTTTCGTTGTGAAAGCTTTCTTTATAGGTATTTCTTATATTAATTAAATCCTCTCTATTAAGAAGCATATTATTTCTCCTCCTTAAGCTTACTTAAAAGTTCTAATGACTTTTCAGGAGTCATGGCTCCATAAACCTTATCATTAACAGTTAACGCTGGTGCTAAACCACACGCTCCGAGACATGAAACCGTTTCCACAGTAAACATTAAATCATTAGTAGTAACCTTATTCTCTGAAAGGTCCAATTCACTTCTTAGTTTTTCTAATATTGGTATAGATTTTCTTACATGACATGCTGTTCCATCACATATTTTTATTACATATTTTCCTTTAGGTTCTAAAGAAAAATTTTCATAGAATGTAGCTACGCTGTAAATTTTTGCTTCACTAACACCTAATTTTTTAGAGAAATATGGAAATATTTCCTCTGGAAGATATCTATATATCTCCTGAGTGTCTTGCAATATAGCAATTATACTACTAGGGTTATATCCATGATTTTTTAATATAACATCTAGTTCTTCATAATTAAAGGATGTTTTCATTGTTTTCCCCCCTACAATGCTTGTTAAATTATTATCACTATTACATTTTATACTGAATTTTCAAATATTTCAATACAAAATAATAATTATTTTTTTAATTGATTTCTATATATTATATTAACTATATAAACTATTATTCTTGCATTTTTGTATATTTACTTTAATTTTACATTAATTTCTATATATCATTATTATAAATTCTCTATAATGCATGGGTGTTTTTGAAAAATTTATAAAATAAAGTAGATATATTCAACATCCTGTGTTAATTAAATATATCTACTTTAAAACTTTACATCTGTAACGATGTAAAGTTTATGAAAAAAGCCTTTCAGACTCTGTCAAAAATATAACTAATGCCAATAAGTCCGCTGATCCCCCAGGACTCACATTTTCATCTATACACTGCTTTTCAAAGTCATGGGCTGCTTTAATTCCTTCTTCGCTATTGAAACCCCCTAAGTTTAAAATTTCATAGGCGCGTCTTTGAACTTCACGAAGTTTTTCTATATTTTGTCTATGTACAATGGTACTATCTTCTACTTTACTAATCAGCATAAGTAATGTTTCAGAATACAAATCATTTCCTTTTAGATTAGAATTTTTATATTTGGGTATTATTTCCTGGAAAATATTTTCAAGACCTTTTTTAATTTCACCTCTAATTCCAGCAAAGCCATATTTTAAATATAAAGCCTCTCCATGAGTTAATTCTTTCTTTTTATGCAAATCTTTAAAATCATCCAATATATTTTCACACATATCCTTTAGTATAATCTGAACTTTATTAAAGGATAATTTCTCATAAAGAGCTTTACCTAGCGCAGTAGCTACTACTCCTATTAAAAATATCATGCCTTTATGGGTATTTACTCCTTTAGTAACTTTAAACATAGTATCTTCACATTTTATTCCAATAATTCTAATAGCTTTAAAAATATTTTTTGGAGTTTCATAGCTATAGCCTACTTCTACCATTTCTTTTATAAAGGGTGCTATAGCAAAACTACTATCTAAAAATGTATAGTAATCCATATCTTTATGGGACCCACTTGTAACAGGTGAAACTAATCCATAAGAAGGCATAGTTGATACCTCTGTAATCATTGATTTTAGTGCTAGTTGAGATATCCCATAAGATAATTTATCTCTTTTAGCTAAATAACAAGTATATTCTTCATACTTATCAATAAAATACTCTTTTATCATCTCTATACTATGCTTTTGACTTCTAGAACATACTCTAGCTTCTTCTTCACATAAAAAACATTTTCTAGGTTCTAGGCCTATGTCACTTCTAGATACTCCACGCAATGACGGCATCAATGGATCACTATCATCAAGATAATATATATCTATATCTACACATCTACCTAATATATGATTTTCTTCCATATATATAAGTTTCTTTTTTACTTCAATGTTATCAGTATTAAAGATGAAATGACCTATAACTCCTTCTTTATTCTTATATACTTCTTCACAAATTATATTTTTATTATGAAATAAATATATATCTTCACAAACTATCTTGGCAATTTTATCTGTAATGTAATTAGATTTTTTTATACCAGGATAGTTTACTCTTACAGTTGCAAGAGTAATTCCCCCAGATGTATTTCTCAGAAGTTGTTCTTGATGTAATACTCTCTTTTCTCTATGATTTAAAAATTCATCTATTTCTGTATAGTCCATATTAATGTAAGGATAGGCAATAATTATCCTATCACTTTTCCCCTTCCTTACTATGATAAATTTAATGTTTCTATTGCATATTAATTAATTTTCAATTTTCACCTAAGAAAATATTTGTTATTTTAATGAGGCAAATCTCTAAGTTTAAGCTTCTCTATGATATCTTTTCCTAGGCTGCTTGTTAAAAATTCATAGGTAGTTAATGGTACTAGCTCCCTCACTTCTTCTAGTTTATCTTCTTTAAGTAATTCTCTAACTCTAGACGCGCTTATAGCTTTATTTTCTATCTCACATCTCTCTATAACTTCAACTTCCACACCGTACTTAGGCAATACGTCTTCTAAAGTTTCATTATAAGTATTAGTAACATTGCAGTAAGGTTCACTTCCTACATATCTTTTAGTTATATTTAGCTCCTTACAAAAATATTTACCAAAGACATTTCCATCTATTTTAGTGTATTCTTTTAGAATGTCGTCATCTTTTCTTAAAAAATAATTTGGAAAAGTAGCTGATGATATAATATAATTTCCACCAGGTATTACAGTTACATTATTAAATTCCTTAACTCCCTCTTTTATAAGTTGAAATCTAATTTGGAATGGAAAAGAGGACTTCTCTTCTTCTACTACAAAAATTATAACATTTCTATTTTCCATAGCTGCCTTCTCAACTATATATTTATGGCCTAGTGTAAAAGGATTACAGTTCATAATTAATGCAGCATATTGTTCTTCTTCCTTTAACTCATAACTCTCCTTTATATTTTTCAACTCACTATAGATATTTTTATTTCCTGCTTCCAATAAGCTAACTTTATCTGTATCAACAATCACCTTATATCCAAGTCCTTGAAACAGAAAATTATTAGAGGGCTTAGTAAAAATAAAGTTATGGTATATGCCTTCTTCAAAGAGTTTATTAGTGATATCAGTAATAAGTATATTGGATATACCTTGCCCTTGATGATTCTCACTTACAGCAAAACATTTAACGATATTATTTTTCTTAGAACAAGTAGCTATTATTTCTCCCTTTTCCTCTATTATTAAAGTATAATCTACATCTTCATATTTAAGGGCAAATCCCTTTAAAAATTCCTCAACCCTATTTACTTCTATTTTAGAATTAAGATTTATTTTTTGAGTGTTATAATACATTTCTTCACCTCATTTAATAAATTATATCCTATCTTAATTTTATAAGTTAAAGTATCTTCTTACAAAGGATATTATTAGTAATGCAATAATTACAATAATTACTGAAAACACAGCATCAAAGCCACTTTTAAATTCATATTTCTTTTTTCCTTTAGCTATTTCTTCTGCTTCATTAAACATTCCCTCTGCATGAGCTTCTTGTAAGATTTCTTTATTTGTTTTTCTATTTTTCTTTTTACTCATATTTTTCACTCCATTATAAGTTTCTAACTATTATGATACTTACATTGTATCATAATATAAAAAGAGTGTTGACAGCAACACTCTTTTTATATTTATTTTCAAAATCTGATCTTAAAAGAATATACCAAAGGCTATACTTGCTAATATAAGCATTATTCCTCCACCAAGACGAGAAGAAATTTGCGCAAATGACATTAAATCCATACGTTTTGCTGCTGTAAGAACCGCAACGTCTCCTGATCCTCCACGGTTTGCCATACATAACCCGGCTGAAATTGCTGTTTCTATTGGATAGAATCCTACTAACCATCCTACAATTCCTGATCCAAGAATTGCTCCTGTAACTATTAAACCTGCTATAACAACGTTAGCAATATTGAATGCTGCTATAAGCTCCCCAAGATCTGTCATAGCTATACCAACTCCAACCATTACTACTAGTAAGAATTGTTTAGAGAAAAATCCTTGAAGCTTTTTAGCGCCTTCTTTTAATTCTAATGGAATTATATTAGCTACATTAGCTATAGCTACTAAAATAACCATCCACGCAAACCTATGAATATCAATTTTAACATTGATTCCCATCAACGTAAATTCTGGTATAATTAAAGTTTTTGATAAAATATTTCCAAGTACATAAAATGCACATGCAAGAATTAGTCCTGCTGCAACTTCTCTAGCTGTAACTTTAACTACTCTTGTTTCTTCTAATTTAGATATATCTTCTGCATTTCTTATTAATTCACCATGTCCATTAAATTTAGCTCCAGCTTTAGTTTCACCCAATTTATTTAATACTGACGCTGCTATTATAGCTATAATATTAGCTATTGTAAGAATTGATAGCGCAAAGGATAACCATGCTGCAGGGTCTCCTCCAGTAACACTTGAGTAAATTTCACTCATTGGAATTGCTCCAGCTCCAGTTCCACCACCCATTATTGGAAGTACATACTTAGTTGCTATTTCTGACATAGGAATACCAAACATAGCTCCACCTAAAGCTCCTAGTACAAAAGCTACAATTACTCCACCTAATATGGCTGGAATATATCCAAGGAAAGCTTTCATTAGTAATTTCCTATTAACTGATAATATTGACCCTGTTATAAGTACTGCTATAAATAAGTCTAAGAAATCTGCAGTATCCATGAATATTTTTACAGCTTCAACACTAGCTTCTGGTATTATCCCATAGTAAACTAATGCTGCAGATCCTAGGAAAGCAAGGATTGGACCTCCTCCAACATACTCTTTCCATATTGGAATTCTATCTCCAATCATAGCAAATAGGATACCTACTGAGTATAATAGTGCAAAGGCACCTACAGAGTTTTTAGGTAAAAATCCTTTAATTGCTGCAAAGAAAACTACTACTGCAACTCCTGCAAAAATGTACCACGGCATGCCGTATACTTTAAAGGGACCTTTTTTTTCTTCAATAAGATTTTCTGGCATAATTAATCCTCCTAAAAATAAATTGTATAATTTCATTACTAGGCCTTACTTTTAGTAAGTCCTAATAGAGTTAACAAGATATATATTTAAACCTTTCAAATAAGAGATTATATTTAGATTACTTTTTAAGCTTTTTAACTACGTCTATAATACTTCCATCTCTGTATTCTATTACTGCTACTACATTATCAGAGAACTCTAATTCCTTAGGAATGCCTATTAGCTTAACAGCAATTTTTCTTAATTCTTCCATAGTTATTAATGGAAGGCATGCCTTCTTAAACTTGTTGATTAAATCTTGTCTTCTTGGATTTACAGTTACACCATAATCTGTAACAACTACATCTACTGTACTACCTGGAGTAACAATAGTAGTTACTTTTTCAATTATAGTTGCAATTCTTCCTCTTGTAAGAGGTGCTACTAAAATTGATATTTCAGCATTAGCTGCTGTGTCACTATGTCCACCTGATGCTGCTCTAATAACTCCATCAGAGCCAGAAATAACATTAACATTAAAATCAGTATCTATCTCTAATGCACTTAGGACAACAAAATCTAATTTGTTAACTGCAGCTGATTTATTAAATGGATTAGCATAAAAATCTGCACTAACTTCTATATGTTTTTCATTTTTTCCAATGGACTCTGCAGCCTTTAAATCAAAGCATTGGACATCAAATAATGTATCGCAAAGCCCCTCTTCTAAAAGGTCTACCATAGGTCCTGTAATTCCACCTAGGGCATAACTTAATTTAATATCTCTTTTCTTTAATTCTTCTTTAACAAAACGAGTAACTGCTAGAGATGCTCCACCACTACCTGTTTGCATAGAAAATCCATCTACAAATCTTCCTGATGCAAGCATTACATCAAGTACTCTTTTTGCCATTAAAAGCTCTTTAGGATTTGATGTAAATCTAGTTGCTCCAGACATTATCCCCTTTGAATCACCAATTTCATCAACTACAACTACATAGTCAACTTTAGTTTGAGGAATGCTCTGTGGGAAGTTGGGATAATCAACTAAAGTATCTGTTACTACAACTACCTTATTAGCATAATCTGCATCTACCTTTGCATATCCCAAAGATCCACATATGGATTTTCCTTTTACACCATTGGCATTTCCCATGCAGTCAGCAGATGGAGCTGCTATAAATGCTACATCTATTTTTAAATCTCCTTCTACAATAGCTCTAGCTCTTCCACCATGAGAACGAATAACTGCTGGATGCTCACCTAGAATTCCTTCAGATATTGCGGCTGCAAGTTTTCCTCTAAGACCACTGCTTTCAATTCTATTTACAACACCATTTTCTATATGTGTTACAAGTCCATCATGAGCACTTGTTAAAGAACTTGATGCTACTCTTAAATTTTTAATACCCATTTCTGCTAATGTATCTACTACCATCATTAAAAGCTTATCTCCAGCTCTAAAGTGATGGTGAAAAGAAATGGTCATACCATCTTTAATTTCACATTTTTCTATAGCAACTTTTATAGATTCTACTACTTTAGTTCTCTTTACTTGCTCTTTTAAATTTTCACTATCACTTTCAACCATAGTTCCCTTTGGTTGATTAATAAACGGAGTTTCATAAATCATTCTATTCTCATATCCCGGTATGCTATTTAATAATTCTTTGCTTACTCTATTACTCATTATCTTCACCTCCAACCAAAACCCCCGCTGCTTTAGCAAGTTCTAAAACTCTTTGAGCTCTCTCTATAATTGGTTTATCTACCATTTTACCGTCTACAGTGAATACTCCCTTATTTTCACGTAAAGCTTCCGCTGTAGCGTCGACTATCTTTTTAGCTTTAACTATTTCTTTTTCACTAGGAGTATATACACTGTGTATAAGCTCCACTTGTCTTGGGTGAATTAATGACTTACCGCCAAATCCCATTCTCTTAATAAGATTAGCTTCTTTTAGGAATCCTTCATCGTTATTTACATCTGAATAAACGGTATCTAACACTTCAAGTCCACAAGCTCTACCTGCCATAGCAATCATTCCTCTTGCCACATAAAGCTCATCTCCCTCTGGAGTTCTTGTTGTCTTCATGCTAGTTACAAAATCCTCACCACTTAAAGCCATACCTATTAACCTTTTAGTTGGAGATTTTGCTATTTCAAAGGCATGCATAACTCCTAAAGCCGATTCAATGGCTACCATTATCTTTGTAGAACCAATTTCTCTTCCACAAGCCTTCTCTATTTTTTCTATTTCTCTATCTACAGTCATAACATCTTCTACAGTTTCAGTTTTAGGAATTCTTACAACTTCAACCCCACCTGTAACTATTGCTGCTAAATCTTCTTGCCAAAAATCCGTATCTAAACCATTGATACGAACCACTGTTTCTATACCTAGTTCTTTATAGTAATCTCCTAGATTTTTTAACATATTGTGAACTAAAAATCTTGCAGAATCCTTTTCTGATATAGCAATTGCATCTTCTAAGTCAAACATTACTGAATCAGGTTTGTATATGTGTACATCTCTTATAATTCCTGGATTATTTCCAGGAACAAATAGCATCGAACGTCTTAGTTTCATCTTAATCTCCCCTTACATCCATTTATATTCCTTCTTTTCAGCTGATCTATGAACTGCAGTCTGAACTCTACTTTTTATTACAGGGTTGATTGCACCTTTATCATTAGCAAACACCTTTACATTTTCTACCTCTAAGGATTTAAGAGTTTCTTTGATAACTGCTTCTATTTCCTCTCCAAATTGTGCTTTAACAGTACTTTCTAGAGTAATTTCTATTCCAGCAGTTGAGGGTTCAATTATAATTTGAATATCACTGGATTCCAATGTGCCAGCACTAGCTACTGTTTTAAGTTCCATATTTACGCCTCCTGATTAAAAATATTCAATAACTTTGTATCCCTTTTCATACTTCAAATACTTTTTGTATACATCTTGTTTATAGTGTATACAATTTATTTATAAAAATCAATAGAAAATTGAATATTTTTTAAAAATTTTCGTAATTTTAAACTTGCTATAAAGCATAAAAAGAATTGTTAATACAATTTTAGTATTAACAATTCTTTTTGTTTTATAGGTAATCGTTTATAAACTACTATTTAACCACTGCATTTTGAAAAGATTTCTTAGCACGTGTAACATGAGCTCTTGCTCTTTCTTCAGCAAGTTGCTCATCTCCAACTTCTATAGCATCTATAATTTCTATATGCTCTTTAAGTGCATCTAATTTCCTTTCTTTTGTCATTAAACTAATCTTTCTTAGGCTCTGTAAGTATTCATATATGTATTCCATTTGTGATATTAGCCTTTTATTATGACAAGCATCTAAAATTATTTTATTAAATCTATTGTGAACTTCTACATATTCCTTTTCTTCATTAGTATCAATAAGTTTTTTCATATTTTCTATGATTTCTCTCAATTCTCTTATTTCAATTCGAGAGATATGCATACATGCTCTCCTTACTGCAAGGCCCTCTAAAACTTCACGAATATCATATATCTCTATAGCATCCTCAATACAAATCCCCTTGACTATAGTTCCTTTTCTAGGGATATTCACAGCTAAGCCTTCACTTTCTAACTGCCTTAATGCCTCTCTAACCGGGGTTCTACTTACCCCCATAGCTGTAGCAATATTATTTTCTACCAATCTATCTCCTGGGTTTATATCTCCTGTAAAAATAGCTGTTCGAAGCTCTTTAAGAACTATTTCTCTTATAGATTTTTCTTTTCCCTCATCTAAATTCTTTAAAATACTACTCATAAATATCTACATCCTTAATAAAATAATTTGTGACTATACTACATATACTTTATTTTAATTATAAATTTTCATTACAAATAAAGTCATTCCAATTAATATTTTAACTATACAAAAATATTAATTATATACATAAATATTACATACCTTTAACTCTTTGTCAAATTAGGTCAAGTATAATACTTATGCATATAAATTAATTATCATTTTTAAAGGATTAGATTTTTAATTTGAAGCATCCGTTTGCTTTGGTTGATTATATTTATTAATCTGTCTTTGATTTAAAAGGTGAGATAATTCTTCTTCAGATATATCTCCAAAACTCTTAAATTCATAGTCATTATCCTTAAAATATTTTATTATATAAGGAAGCGCCTTAGGTGTAGTAGAATTTGAGGCACCATCATGCATGAGTACTATAGCAGTATTTGGATCTATAAAAGTTTTTTTAAGCTCCTTTTTAAAGGTAGATAAAAGTTTTTCTACAGGTACATTTGTAGAAAGAGCATCCTCAATAGATATATTCCAATCCACATAGTACAATCCCTCATCACATAATTCATTTCTAATAGCTCTAACAGTTCCCTTATCTCCAATGGTAGTGCTAGACCCTCCAGGCATTCTCATGAATTTTGAAGGTTCATGACCAAGAACCTCTGTGATAGCTCTATTAGCTTTATTATAATCTTCCAAATATTCTTCCTTACTTGAATAGATGCAGTTCTTATGATTATAAGTATGTATACATATTTCATGCCCTTGTTCTTCAACTTGCTTTAGTATATCAGAATTTTCTTTAGCTAGTTCTCCTATAACAAAAAATGTAGCTTTTACATTTTCTTCTTCTAAAATCTTTAGTATTTTTAAAGTATTATTGGTAGGTCCATCATCAAAAGTTAGATATACTATTTTTTTTAAATATTCCTTGTCAGTAGATTCCCTATCGTCTTCAGCTAAAACTAAATTAAAAGTACAAAATATACATATAAGTATAAGCACAACCACAGAAGAATATTTTAATTTCTTCATTACTAATCCTCCTTATATAAATAGTTAATTATCTTAATATATATTGTGCTCTTATTTATAAAGGTATACTATTATCTTAAAGGTTAAATTAACAAAAAGAGGTTGTCTCAGATTTATTATGAAACAACCTTTGTTAAAAATAATTTTTATCTATTTTATACAATTAGCTTTAGTAATAGTTTTTATATTCTCACACATTTCTTTTAAGTATTCGTAATTAGCTATATCATAGTCAATCTCTTTTGGATTTAAAGAACTTCCAAAGTAAACTTCTGGATTGCATTGGGTTGAATGATCTTTTCTTCTAGTAAAAGAGGCTACATGAAGCTGATTAAACTTCAAAGTTTCGATCATCCATTTTACATTATGAGGTCTTACCCCCCCTGGAAGTATTTCAATTTTTCCCTTACTATACTTTATCAACTCTTTTAAAAGTTCTGCTCCATCTTCTACTGTGTTTTTTTGTCCCTTAGTAAGAATTCTTTTTACACCTAAATCAACTAAGGTATCCAATACTTTAAAGGGGTCTTTAACTACATCAAAGGCACGGTGGAATACAGCTTCTCTATCTCCTATAATATCCATAAATCTTTTGCATAATTCTACATCAAGAGTACCGTCTTCCCGTAATGCTCCAAATACTATACCATCAGCACCAGCTTTAATTGCTGCTTTCATATCTTGTTCCATGGTTTNNACCCAGCTCCTCTCGGTCTTATCATTACCATAATAGGAATATCTACTAATTTTTTAGCTTCTTCAATAGTGCCTATTGATGGGGTTATCCCCCCCAAAAACATATTTGAATTTAACTCTACCCTATGGGCTCCAGCTTTTTTAGCTATTATAACATCTTCTAGTGAACCACAACATATCTCTACTAAAACATTTTCTTCCATTATTAACTACCTCCATCTCAACCTTTTAACATGTAATATACTTCCTACAAATAATTACAGATTAATATATAACTATCTAAGTAAACTTAATATTAAAAATAGGTTGATCTGCTATAGCTTAAATCTTACAATACTTTCTCCTACTTCTTTATTATTGTCATTAACAATAACCCTTGGAAATACCCTTTTTAGTCTATCTATAGTATCTTTATTTTTATAATTAATCTGCTCTAATATAGAGGCTACAATTAGTGGCCATTCCTCTTCTGACCCATCTATTATCTTAATTGAAAATCCTAGTCTTTCATCTCTAAGTCCAAAACAATATACTCCTTTTGCTCCACCCTTTGCCACTATATTATTATCCATTAAAAGTAATGAGCATATTAAATCAGTGCCGGAAACCATCTCATAATTTTCATTCATTAATTTAGTAAGCTTTATTACTGCATCTCGTGTTAACCCATCCACAATAGTGTCAGGACATGCCATCTTCATATAAGGCATGGCTAAATTTTTCATAGGCATTGCAAATACAGGAACTCCACATCCATCTGTACCAATTTTTATATATTCTCTTGGATATTCAGATATCATTGAAATATGAGAAAGAATTTCCTGTTGTGCTGGGCTATTAATATTCCAATATTCCCTTTTATCACAGTTCATATCAGTGCATAAAGTTAAAATCCCCATATGTTTTCCTGAACAGTTGTGATAAATTCGTCTCTTTTCTCCACCATTTTTTAGTATTTCTTCTTTAGCATTCATTGATAATGGATATGTAGGTAAACATATAAGTTCTTCTTCAGCTATCTGGACTTTATCCATTATAGATTCTAATGCCGTAACATGAAATGATTCTGCCCTATGAGAGCCAGTCATAACTGTAATTTCTTTATCACTAAGATTATACTTTATATCAATACCTCTCTTTATTAATGGAATAGCTTGTATTGGTTTTGCTGATGATCTCATATAAGTTACAAATTCAGGATCACCTATAGAGTAAATAACCTGTCCATCTTCATTTACACAACATATATATCCTCTATGTACACATTCTAAAAGTTCTCCCCTATATTCTTCAACTAAAATCTCATCCATAATAACATTCATCCTTTCGCTGCGCTCAATGCACAAATTTTTATGAAAGTGATTAACTTCTAAAACACTATCAATAATATAGACAAGTATAAAACAATAATATATATTAAATACACATAGGATAATTATTTATCCCATGTGTATATTTTAACATTAATTCTGATTTCATCCCATAGATTCCTTTAATTTGCCTCTTTCAATTCCCTACAATCCTTATGATGAATTATATTTTTCTCCCAGTCTCCTTTGCGATACATTATATATCCAAAAATACATATTATTAGATTACTAAAACTCATAGAAAACCATATGCCTACAGAACCTATATTTGTAAAATTTTTAAATAGTAATATCATAGGGAGTCTCACAAACCAAAGTCTCCCCACTTCCATCTCCATAGAATATCTAGTATGACCCGATCCCTGAAATACCCCTTGCAATACACTAAATATACCCATAAGTGGCATAGACCATGCTATATATTGCAAATATGTTATCCCCTCTGAAATTACCATCATATCATCCTTAGACTGCATAAAGAAACCTATAATTTGTTTATCAAAAGCTAATAAGACAATTAACCCTAAGACAGAAAAACCTATGGTAAGCTTTATAGCTTTTACAAAGGCTTCCTTGGCTCTTTTAAGTTGGTTACACCCTAGATTTTGACCTATAATAGACGTAAGAGCTGCTCCAATTCCCATGGCTGGTTGAATTACAAGAGATGTAATTCTATTTANNAGCAAAAGCTGCTAGTGTAGCTGTGCCATAGGATACTATAAAACCATTTAAAGCCATAAATCCTAAGGCTGAACCAGATTGTCCAATAGATGATGGAAGGGCAACTGATATGATCTTCTTAATTATTTCTCTATCAAATCTAAAATTCTTAAAAGAAGGTCTTACCTTAGATGATTTTCTCATTAAGACATAAATTCCAGCTATTGACAAAACAACCTTTGACAATAGAGTTGCTATAGCTGCTCCTGCGATTCCCATATTAAATGTAAATATAAATATTGGATCTAAAATCATATTAAGAACTGCACTAATTGCACTAAGGACAGTTGGAAATACTGTATTTCCCTGTGCATTCATTATGGAGTTAAAGTTAAAAAACAAAAACATAAAAGGCATATCTAAAAAAGTAATTCTTAGATATATTATACTATTTCTTGCTAATTCACCTGTCCCCCCCATTAATCTTACAACAAAGGGAGATATTATATATCCTACTATAGCAAATAGTATTGAAGATAAAAAAGATACTACCAAAAGCTGATTTGCATACTTATTAGCCTCTTCATATTTATCAGCTCCTATAAACTGAGAAATGATAGATGTACCTGCTATGGATAAACCCATTCCGATAGATATAAATAAAAAATTAACTGGCCAAACAAATCCTGTAGCTGCAAATTCTACTGATCCAATTTTACTTACCCATAGTCCATCGACTAAATTATATAGTGTTTGTATTAAATTATTTATCATAATAGGAATTGCTAAGACACCTATTACTTTGTATAAGTTATCATTTAAAATAAAACTTCTTTTATTCTTAACCATGTTCCCTCCTAAATCACATTTAAATTTCTTATTACTACAATATATATTATATACGATAGATACTATAAATTTCTATAAAAAATTTAGGATGTCGAAATATTTTTTTTTCTAAATAAAACAGTGTATATTTTATGATTTTAAATTCATCATCATATACACTGTTCATTTATTTTTATTTATATTACTTTACATATTATAAAATAAATTTTGTGAAGGATACTCAGCATCACAAGTAACATCTATTCCCAGTTTTCTAAATATTTGCTCATCACCAGTACTTAGAATAGTAGTAGAGTGAGCTTGACACCCTTTAAGCTTTATAAGCTTTTCTAAAGCAACTTGAGCCATAGGATTAGTAGCAGCACAAATGCTAAGGGCAATCAGTATTTCTTCTGAATTTAAAGATGTATTATTACTTCCTAAAGCATTGGTTTTCAAACTTTTTATAGGTTCTAATACCACTGGTGAAATTAAATGAATCTCATCAGATATGTTAGCTAGGTACTTTACTGCATTTAAAATAGCAGCTGAAGATGCATCCATTAGCTCTGAACTTCTACCTGTTAAAACAGTACCATCTTCAAGTTCTAAGGATACTACAGGACAGGCATCATTTTTGTTTGCTTCTAATTTAAGCTTACTAGAATATTCTCTAGCAGGAATAACTACTTTTCTATCCTCTGGTTTAAGATTTAAACTTTCCATAATTATTTTAATTCTTTGGAAAACCTCTGCATCTACATATCCTTTTTTATATTCAACACTAGTTTTAAAGTATCTTCTAATTATCTCCTGTATAGAAGCTTCCTTAACAACTTCATCATCAGTAATTCCAAATCCTACTCTATTAACTCCCATATCTGTTGGTGATTTATATATAGACTCTTTTCCAGTTATCTTCTCAATAATCCTCTTTATAACTGGGAACATCTCAATGTCTCTATTATAGTTTACTGCAACCTCATTGTATGCATCAAAGTGAAAAGAGTCTATCATATTTACATCTTTAAGATCAACAGTAGCTGCTTCATAGGCAATATTTAAAGGATGTTTCAAAGGCACATTCCATACAGGGAAAGTTTCGAATTTAGAATATCCAACAGCATTTCCTCTTTTATTCTCATGGTATAATTGATTTAAACAAGTAGCTAATTTTCCGCTTCCTGGTCCTGGTGCTGTTACTACGACTATAGGCTTAGTAGTTTCTATATATGGATTCCTTCCATAGCCCTCATCACTTACGATAGTATCAACCTCTGTAGGATAACCTTTAATAGCTTCATGCTTATAAACTTTAATACCTCTACGTTCTAATTTATTTATAAAAATATTAGTAGCTGGTTGACCACTATATCGAGTTATAACCACACTATTTACCTGTAAATCATATCCTCTAAGATCATCAATTAATCTTAGTACATCCATGTCATATGTAATTCCAAAATCGCCTCTTATCTTATTTCTTTCAATATCACCGGCATATACACAGATAATTATTTCTGCCTTTTCTTTAAGCTTATGAAGTAACTTTATTTTTGCATTTTCATCAAAGCCTGGCAAAACTCTTTTAGCATGCATATCAAATAAAAGTTTTCCCCCAAACTCTAGATAAAGTTTATCATAATTATTAACTCTCTCTAAAATATATTTTGATTGTTCTTCCAGATATTTTTCGTGATCAAATCCAATTTTCATCTTTACACCTCATCCTAATAATAAAACATACATATTATTATTACATATTTTCATCATTAGTAAAACCTAAATTAAAAAATTTTAATTTTTTTGTTAATTCTAAATTTGATCTTTATAATTTATTTCTGGATTTTATGCTTTTAAAATTTCTGCTTTTAACTCCTCCATTAATTCCTTTACTGTAACTTTACTTTTTATTCTATGGGCATTGTCTCCACAAAATACTAAAGCTTCATCCATATTTCCCTTAACACCATTTATTAGTGCTTCACTAATGCAATAAGGAGTTTCTTTTGGATTACAGTGAGATATACATCTATAGCATTTTTGCACCTTCAATTTTCCTTTAAAAGTATCCTCTACAAAGGGATTACATATGGCTCTTCCTGGTAACCCTACAGGACTATCTACTATAACTATATCCTCTTCTTTTGAATCAACATAAGCCTTCTTAAAATTTTCTGATGCATCACATTCTACTGTTGCTACAAATCTAGTTGCCATTTGAACTCCATCTGCACCTAGTTTTAAGTATTTAGCTATGTCTTTTCCATCATATATACCTCCAGCCACTACTACTGGAATTTCCTTATTATACTTTTCTCCATAAATTTTAGTTTCATTAATTATATCTACTACTTCTTTATCGAAGGCTTCTTCAGTCATATTTATATTTTCCTTTTTAAATCCTAAATGTCCTCCTGCTCTTGGTCCTTCAACTATAACCATGTCAGGGGCTACTTTATCATGTCTATCCCAAAGCTTCATAATAACTTTGGCTGACTTTAAAGAAGATACTATTGGTGCAATCTTTACTGAAAAACCTTTGATTAATTTTGGTAATTCTATTGGTATTCCAGCTCCTGAAATAATAATATCCGCACCACCTTCTATGGCTGCCTTAACATGCTCTTTATAATTATTCATAGCAACCATTATATTAACTCCTATAACTCCTCCTTCAGTAGCTTTTTTTGCTAATAAAATTTGATTTTTTAAAGCTCTAATGTTAGCCGCCAAATTATTACTTTCAAAGTCTTCTTCATCATATCCTACTTGCGCTGCAGATATAACTCCGATTCCTCCTTCATTAGTTACTGCTGATGCAAGTTTTGATCTAGAAACTCCTATCCCCATTCCACCTTGAATTATAGGCATAGGTACATATATATTTCCTATCTTAAGACCTTTTATATTCATAAAAACACTACCTTTCAAATTAAGATATTTTACTTTGAATTTCAAATACTTTGATAATCAAAGTTTATTTTTATTATAAGCCATTTTAATAATTGATGCAATAAGTATCCTTACTGAATATATATAATTAACTCATTCTTCATAAAAAATCTGATCTTATATTCATAAAGGAATACAAAAATAAAAGAACTATAACATAAAATCATATGTATAGTTCTTCTCCCTTATATACCTTACTTTATTTGTATTCAATTTTTCCTTTTAAAATACTAAATATCTTTTTAGAAGTCTCATCAATAAACTTATCCATTTCCTCTTCATTAAGATATATAAAATTTTCCTTAGTCTCTTCATTATCTCCTAAATAATATTCTGTTATATACTTAACTTGCTTCATTAAAGCCCCTTTAGGAAAATAGTCTATATAATCTGGTACCTGTTCTATATTTTTGAATATAGTATGAAAAATAAAGTTAGAATTTTTTTCTAAGTATAAAAAATCTAATCCATACCAATCTTTTTTTATGGTCCAAATAAAACTTGCATCTTCTTTTAATTTTTTATTATATAAAGCGTTTTTCTTTTTTTCATTAAAAAACTTAGACCATTCAATATCTGTAAGCAAGTGTATATAATATCCAAGGACATAAGCATATTTTGAATATTCCATGAAATTATTTTTTATATACTTATGAAAAAATCTCTCCGCATCTATATTATTTTCTTCATTAATCCAATGTGTAATTGTTTTTGGTGGATTGAAGCTACTCCAATCTTCATTAGGAACTCCAGAATCTGGACCAACATTTCCAAGTATAAATGCTGTAGAATCTAAATCATCCATGTTTTTCAATATATTTTCTGCAATTCTAAGATGAGCTATCCAAGTTGCCATTAAACCCCTCCTTCTTGTACTATTCTATGACCTCTTGTTCATTAACAATAGTTCTTTTAGACTTTTTGGCTATAGCCATCATAAGGCCTAAAGCTATTGATAAGAAAGCCGAAGCAACTACTCTATACTGTGGTGGCATTAAAAATACAATGGTATGACATGGAATCCAGAAAAATGGAATTGTTTTTAACATACTAAACCCTATGAGCATATTAAAATCAACTTCTTTAACCAAATCATTTATAGTTACCTTTTTAATCCCTCTATATTTAACATCAATATATAAATCACTAAATTTATGAAATAAAAACATAAAGGGTGCAAAAGTAACATTCATCATAGTACTTGTTAAAAATGCATGTCCAAACTTTGAGCCACGGAAAGGTAATCTTCCTATATCTTGTGCAGCTAACACTCCTTCTGAATATAGTGTAAAGGCTAAAGTTATCATCATTCCAATTATTCCCCATATAATTGCTTTAAAAATTAGTCCTTTAGTCTTTTGCCACTGTCCATGTAAAATTCTAGCTCCTAACATGTCTCCCATGGTAGCTAAAACAAAGAATTTAAAAAAGCCACTTATATATGGATATGCTTGTGTCATAGCCATAAATACTTCTCTAGTTGTTGGAACTACTAAAACTGCAGCCCATAAAAATAATAAACCTCCCCATAAGTAATCCCCTAATTTCATTTGATTATTCTCCCCTTTTCTACTGTATCTTTTTAAATTTGCTATTTAATAAATATTATAACGTTTTCAATTCCATTTATCTATAATAAATTTTCATTTTTCAGAAACTTTTCATAAGTTGAAAATCTAGCTTAATTATGTTACCATATTATTACATTTATATCCATATTTTATATATTGCCCATTGAAGTATATCTAATTCTTTAATATAAAAATAAAATCTATAGGAGGACTATATGAATAATTCAATAAAGGATATATATCTTAAATACATTAGAATAAGTAAATTAAATAAATATATAAAATTGGAGTCAAAAGAAGATTTTAGAAATCTATGGGCAAAAATGAAATGGATTAGTTCTCAATGTAAACCTATTGTTCCTTTTTTTATTTCTACAATAATAATCAATTCTGCTTTATCTTTAATTGGAGTTTATAATGCTATAATATCAAAATCTCTTATAGATGCTGCTATTAGTGGTAAAACTTCAACGGTTATTCAATGGCTCATTGTAATGGCCACTATAATGTTTGGAAAAATGCTCATATCTCCTATTACCTCATTTATGAGTACTAGGGCATCTACTAAACTCAATCAAGGTATGCAANNAGTAAGCTTTATAAGCATCTTACCTATAGTGAATGGATTGAACAATCAAAATTTCACAGTGTTAGCCTGATTACTAGAATCACATCGGATGTAGGAACAATATCTTCAACAATATTAGGTACTATTCCTAGCATTATATCTTTGCTAGTAACCTTCATAGCTTCCTTTTCTACTCTAATTTATTTTGCTCCATCCGTAGCAATTGTAGCAGTAATAGTAGGTCCTATATTGCTTTTAATTAGTAGATCTTTTGGTAGAAAACTAAAAAAACTATATAAAGAAATACAAGAAGAAGATATAAAATATCGCTCTTTCATTCAAGAATCTATTCAAAACTTAATGATAGTTAAAACCTTTTGTATGGAGAAACTTAATGTAGATAAACTTCATCTAATACAAAAAAACAAATATGAGTTAGCTATGAAAAATACTAAACTTAGTGTTCTCTCAGGAATGTCCATGGGATTTTGTTCTACCATTGCTTATTTCTCTATATTTTGCTGGGGTGCTTTAAACATTTCAAAAGGATTAGGAACCTATGGAACTTTTACCGCTATGATACAACTCTACAGTAATATTCAAGGTCCTATTTCTGGACTTGCTAACACTTTCCCGGCCCTTATAGGGTGTATCTCAGCTACTGAAAGACTTATGGAAATTGAAGAAATCGCTCTTGAAGATGTCAATATCCCAAGCATTCCTGAATCATTTAAGTCTCCCTATATTAAATTTAAAAATGTATCCTTTAGTTATAAGGAAGGAAACCCTGTAATAAATAATGTAACCTTTAACATAGCTCCTGGAGAAATTGTAGCCTTAATCGGTCCCTCTGGAGAAGGTAAAACAACCCTAATAAGACTTTTACTATCCCTTATTCACTGTGATGAAGGAGAAATTATCCTAGGAAGCTATAACACAAGAAACAGTGATGAAATAGTTTTAAATAGGAATCATAGGGAACTTATCTCTTATGTGCCTCAAGGAAACACTCTCTTTTCTGGAACCATAGAGGATAACCTTCGCTACGGTAAAGATGATGCTAATACAGATGACATTGAAGAAGCCACAAAAGCAGCCTGTGCCTTGAAGTTTATAAGTAAATTAGAAGATAACTTTCATACCCTAATAGGTGAAAAAGGTAGTGGAGTTTCAGAAGGGCAAGCTCAAAGGCTAGCCATAGCAAGAGCTCTCCTAAGAAAAAGACCAATTTTAGTCCTAGATGAGGTAACTTCATCTTTAGATATTGATACAGAACTCAATGTCCTTAAATCAATAAAAGAACTAGACCATAAACCAACCTGTATTATAATAACCCATACACCTTCTGCATTATCTATCTGTGATAGAATTTTAAAACTCGAAAAAGGAACTCTGAAAGAGATTGAGAATAAAGTTATACTAGAAACAGCAGTAAATTAATAAATAAGCCATCTATGAAATCTTTTTTAGGATTTCATAGATGGCTTTACTCATATTTTACACTAATTCATCTTTTACATTACAAAGTTGAAAATTTAGCTACCACTGCATATCCACTTCTATTTTCTCCACCTGTAATAAAGTAAGACCCACATCGTATCCATGCATGTGCTACCATCTCATTTTTTTCATTCTTTTTAACCCCTAGATAAATTGTAGTTGGTATTCCCTTTCCTCTCATCATTCTTTGTGCAGTAAGGGCTTTAATAAGGCACTTACTTTCCCATGGCGTATATCGTGAAGCATTAATAACTGCCCACCTTATGTCTCTCGCTATTCTATATGAATTTATATCTACCTCACCAGGCGACTCTTCTTTTATATTACCCATTCTCTTCCTAAGTTTATTAAAAGGTACAAAGATTATTAAAATCCTATAAATTCCTGTATATATATAAGCTTCTAGAAATCTTAACTTAATACTCCCATCTAAAATAGCAAAGGTTCTAATCTTTCTAGTTAATACTGATAAGCTCTGCATTTTTAAGTTTTCCTAAAAATTCTACTACGTTTTCTTTACACTGATTCTTTTCAACCTGAAACTCTCCAAGCAATGTGTTAATAATATTATTAACAGTAGAAGGCTCTTTAATAATCTCCCATATTCTACTTCCAACCTGATTCATCATAAAATATTGACCTTTTTCTAAATTCATCATAACCACTTCACCATCTAAATCTGTANNATATCAGAATTTCTTGTAATCTTAGAATTTAGTGTCATCTCCAGGTTGCCATTAATTTTAGCAGATTTAACTTTAAGTTTTTTAATCTCCATATCTATCATCCTCTCAAATATAATAATATACTTATTTATAATGCTAATTTAAAATATACATACCCTGTACACGGAATTACATAGCCACAAACCCTTTTCTCTCTTTAAATATCCCCTCAATAATTTCTATTTGATCATCCACTGTGTATTTATCCCTAGGCCTTGTAATTCTATAAAACTTAGCTTTTTTAGCTATTTCTATACAATTTTTGAAATACTTAGGAGTCATGCCTCCCATAGATCCTATATATTCAGTTCTATATATATTTTTAATAATCTTATTAAGCTTTTCTCCTCCCCTTATCTCTTCCACTCTCACATTATCAACCTCATCCATATCAAGCTCGCAAATTGCTGTTAGTGGAAACTTTTCTTTAGAAAACCCATGAAAATCTGGAACTATATACTTTATCTTTCCATCAGCATGAAAACAAGGATAAGATTCTTTAACATAATACATATTCTCTAAAGCATCAAAACATAGTTTATGGTAAGGAAAGCCTGGTTCAATGACTATTCTATTATCAAAACTTAATGCAGCTACATCATCTGCTACAAAGTTATAGCCTCTTTTTACAAGGGCTGTAGTCAATGTTGACTTTCCAGCCCCCCTTTCTCCTGTAAATATAATAGCCTTTCCATTTATGACAACGGTGCCTCCATGGATAGCTGTTGACTCCCTTTGAAGTAGGATAAAACCTAAGACACTTCCCATTATATAAACTTTCATAAGACTTTTATCACAATCTTCACAGGGATCTACTATCACAGTATTTCCATTTTCAATATAATACGTAGCCACATGGTCTATATGAAACCAAACATGATCCTTTGTTATATGAATACTTTTTCCCTCTTTAATTTCTTCTAAAATGTTATTTGGAGTTTGTCCATATAATATAGTTACAATGTCTTTATCTTTAAAATCTTCATTTCTTTTAGGGAATTCCAGAACTTCTATATTAGAATCTATATTAAGTCCATATACTCTATAGAAATATTTTTTATTTATATACATAATTTCATTGATTCCTTTCTAACATTCTATGTTTCTAATATTTCCTTAAATCAATATACCTATATCAAGCTTTATTTTGATATAGGTATATTGGTCAAAAATTATGATTGTTTTGGTGCACTTCCATGATTCTTAGGATGCCATCTATTATGCTTGTAACACCACACCCAATCTGAATGGTCAGCAGGTTGAATATTAGGATTAGTGTAATCTTCATTGTTAAATTTAATAGTCATTGGTTCTTGCCAATTACAAAAATCAATATATTCAGTTTCATTTGTATCATTAGAAGCTAATTGTGATAATATTGGTTTCTTCCACTCTTTTTTCATTCCTTTCCTCCTTCTATTTAAATGTCACTTAAAATACATATTTTATTTTATATGCATAATTTTACCATTATATTATTTAACATTCAATAGACGAGTTTATTATTTAAACCTAAATTTGATAAAAATCTTTGCATGAAATTTGTTATTCATACGTGCTTTTTTCTGATTACTTTATATAATGTATTTAATAAACTCCTACTTTTTAATTAACAAAACTGGCATTATTCTTTAACATCTATCATAATTATTTATATAAACAATTTACATTTATTTACTTTTGTAGTAATGTATTGTAGTAGGAGGTGAAAAGATGAAAACTTGGAATAAACCAGAATTAACCAATTTAGGTATTACCGAAACTAAAGATACGAACCCCACATTTTGGAATCCACTTATAGGTGCATGTAAAAATCCTTCTGGTGCAGGCAATGATTGTCCATTAACCTGGGAAAGAGATTGTAAATATTATGAACTACTTAGCTTAGACCTTTGTACTGGATATGGAAAATGCACAAAAAAAGTGCAACCAATTCCTCAGAATCCAACATCATGAGTTAAAAATATAGATAAGAAAGCATATGATGCCTTCTTATCTATATTTTTTATTCATTATTAACTAGAAAATATTCATTATTTGAATAAATTGGATTTAGCATTTTTGCATTTCTATTAATAATGTTATCAATATCATTAAATTCAAATAATCCTTTTTTTATGGTAGTTCCATTAAAAATATACAGTGATGAATTTTGGTTAAATACATTTTCTCTTAATATAGCTTTTCCATTAGGATTACTGTAGGTAGTATCAAACATATTAAAAACAGAATTACTACTGCTATTATTAACTTCATTATTATTAAATATAAGGTTTTTCATTTTTCCAGCTGACAGTTTTATAAAATCATCAGATGAAGGACTCATTTCTATAATATTATTCTTAATCTCTAATACTGTTGGACTTCCCCATGTTTGAGTAAGAATGTTACAATCTCTTATCTTACATTTATTAAAGGTAATAGTTTCTGTATTTCCATGGGTTCTTACTATAGATTTTGAAATGATACATCCACTCATTGAAGCATTTAATAATACTGTTAAAACGCTATCTTCAATAATACAACTATTAAGATGAGCGCTTAAATAGCATTGTTTCATTTTTAAACTGCAATCTTTTAAATTCCCAACAATTCTCACATTTATAGTTCCATCACTAGTAATTATTGAGTTTAAAATTATATCTTCCTCAGTCATTCTATCAATACTGCTATTTATAAAAGTTTCTCCATAAACATAAGGTCTTTCAATTACTGTTGTGTTTCTCGGTTGCAATTTTAAATTACTATTTATGAACTGATTTTCTTTACTTTCAATTTTATTTGTATATTCATAGGTTACAGAATTAGATTTAAATATATTTTTAACAAATTTATAATTAGTTGTTCTTCCCCACATATATACCATTCCTGTAAATTCATTTCCTTCAAATATAATATTATCTCCTGCACAAGTAACTATATCTCCTGATTTATTTCCCGTAAATTTATTATTTTCAACTTTAATGTCCTGCATTAGGTCCCATCCATCTTCAAAGTCAATAGCATAACCAGGTGCTTGACCTCCATTATTTTCAAAAATATTATTTTCTATAGTCCATTGTTGACCTCCACAAAATGCAATTCCTAAACTTCTATTATTTGAAATAGTGCAATTCCTTAAAATTATATTAGTAGGAGGCTTAAAATTACTAATCCAACCTACATAGCCTAAATTACTAGCTATATCTATCTGTGGGAATACAAATCTCACATAAACTGCTCCATCTGGTATAATGACTTTTCTAAATTGAAGGCACTTCTCTGAAGAAATAAACTGATTATTTTTATCATAAAAATAAGATATATATTGGGTTTGCTTTATATAAGGATACCCTTGATATCCTAAAGTATATCCAAACTCAAATTTCCCGTTACAAGCTGAAATGTTATAAGCTTTAGTCCTAGAAAAAAGGTTACTTTCAATAATTTCTCCCTTTAAATTTATATCTCCAATCTGAATATCTTTGACATAAACAGTATCATACCTATTTTTGTTGTTACCGCTACTAGTAGTAATCCCATAACCTGGCACATTAATCACTGCAATATTATCTATAATACAATTTCCTCCACCATTTACTACTAATCCACATCCCCACTCATGAGTTCCTGGTACTGTAATATAATCATGGGTTTCTTTATCTCCTTCCAAAATTCCATTGGTAAATATGAGGTTTTCTGCTCCATCTTCAAAGCTAACAATAGAATATTTTTCTAGTGCATTACTGTTAATTTTTAGAGTAGAACCATTTAAATCTATAGTTATATCTTTTAATTTAATTACTATTGGATTATTTTCATCTATTAAATAAATACCCTTTGGAAAGATTATCTTTTTATACTTTAGTGATGAGGACATGAATTCTAAGGCTTTATTAATACCTTTAGATGTTTCTATAGGTGAAGTTCCATCATTTTTAATATTAAAATATTTCAAGTCAAGAATATATTCAGTAATTTCCTTCTTCCTATACTTGAAATCTATAACTACATTCGGATTTTCTATAGTTAATATTACTTTTACTTTACTATCAGTAATTAGGTCATAATCTTCTATTGACTTTGCTTCATAACTATATTCTCCCATATCAATATTCTCTATATTAATAGAAGGTATTAATTTTTCATTTGTATCAATATTTATATAGTTAATTTCTATACATCCATAAACAGGCTCTGGTATATCCTTCTTATTATAATAAAATGTTATAGTATAATTTTTTCTGAAGAAAATCACGAATAAAAAGATAGTGCTTTTTATTGGAGTATATCCATTAATATCTTTAGCTTTATATATATATAATCCTGTCTTTACATTTTTATAAATATCTTTGGTGTATATTAATGCCTTAGTCTCATTATCTCTATATTCTATAGTAACTGTACTACTCATATCTCTTCTCCCTTTGGACTTTAATTTATATTATAGACTTGTCCTATAATATAATATTCAATTATTGGGATTAGTGATATAATTCCATACCCTATAATTCCATCCATTTAAGTAATCTATTTTTCTTTACAGAAATAGAAGCTCCCTTTATTATAAACTTACTCTTATCAATGAAGGAATATTCTTTTCTAAACAAACCTGCTATTAAATGGTGAAACCATGCTATAGGGATTAATATTTTATATCTCTTCGCATAATTATATTTTTCTGACATATATTCTACCCTAGGGAACATAAAACGTATGTATCTCTTTATGGCTCCTAAAGTGGCATTAATATCTTTACATTCATAGTTAAAAGCAATTTGATTACCAAAGGAATTTACCACATCCTTTTTCCCATAAACTCCACCCTTTAAAATTTCATATATGAGCAAATTAATATATTTTTCTTGATCTAATTTAATATTTATTAATTCATTAGGAACTTTCATGTGAAATAATCTATTACATAATAAAAAAATTATAATGTTAAACTTTTCAAAACCATATTCCTTAGATTTATATAGGAAGCTTGCCCATGAAATTTCATTTCCTTTATTCTCTACCAATAATACTAAGTCACAAAGCTGTCTTAACCCAAATCCATTGGCAGCTAAATGAGATGCCATATGCATACATAGGTGTAAAGCTAAATCTTCATAGCAAAGAGATCTTACTTCTGAGTCACCTACATTAACTTTTATAGAATTATTCCATACGTCTTCTTCAAATTTATTAAGATCACTACTAAATCCATCTCTCTTAACAATATGCCAGTGTACTTCTATAATAGGAAAAGTATAATGATAAAATACTATATGATGAGATGCAACATGATCCTCTAATTGGCTATAACCCAAGTCTAATAAAATACATTTAACTTTTTCTAAATCTTCTTCATGAACTAATATATCTGCATCGTTCATATCCCTTTGTTCTGGATGGGGATAAAAATTCCTTACCACTAGACCCTTTAATACAATTACAGGAATTGCTTCGTCATTAAACCTATTAAATATTTTAGCTATATTATATATATTTCTCAGTTGTTTTGTTCCAGTATGAAATACTGATATCTGAAGCTTTTTTAGTTCTTCACAATCTAGCTGTGAAATTAGATCTTTTTTACTTAAAGAAGAATAAATTATTCCCTCCACTTTATGTAATTGGGCTATAGTTAATATTTTATCCCAATTAAGGTTTTCAGATAATTTATATGTTGTTTTTCCCCTGATTGAATGAGACAATAATTCTATGAATTGACTCTGTGTACTATCCATAACTATACTCCTAACTATATTAAATTTACAACCTTTATAACTCACCTTTACTTTAAATTTATGTTAATATATGTATTACATAATAATTGTAACATATTTGAATATTATGTAAATAATTTCATTCTATATAGTAAGATATTTCCTCTAAAAAAGTTACCCAACCTTAGTTGAATAACTCTAAATTTAATTTATGAAATATAATATATCTGAAATATTTCTCTCTCCATTGAAATCTGAAGGTTCATTTATAACTTCGCCATTAAAATATAGAGTAGAGGATCCTCCGCCATCTAGGTTATACGCAAAGTTACAACCTAACTTTTGAAATTCAATGGCTAAATCATAACAACTCATGCCTTGTGACTTAGTACTTCTTCCATCAACAACAATTATTACATATTCCAATGGTCCTTTCTGACCAATAGCTGTACGTGGTTGCACATCTCCCTTATACCATGTATCTCCATATTCAACAATGTTACCGTCTTTAATTAGATCTGGACCAAAGTCATAGGTATGTCTTGCACCCAAACTCAATAATTCTTCTGCAGTCTTCTTTCCGTACTCATATATTTTAAAGCTTCCTTCCTTATCTATAACCAATGGCGCACAATCTAGATCCTTACCTCTGTATACTACTCCATCTCTAATTACATATCCTGATGTATTAAATCCACAAGCGGCACCATTAATAGCAAGAATAGCATTATGTCTGTTGGCTATAGAAGATGTTTTTTCTTTTATATTTAAGGAAAAAATATCTCCTGAAAAGGCAGAATTAAGTTGACTTTGATTTTTTATTTTTACTGTGGTAATCCAATATCTAAGGTTTGGATTAACTTTTACTATAGGTTCAACTATGATCATCATTGTAGGTGACCCATACTTCCTAATCCCTGTTTCATTATCTATTTTAACATAGGTATCAAATGGAAATTCATCCTTATCTACCTTGGAAATAACTTCACTATTTAATGCAGTATAATTATATAAACTAGCAACTAAAAATATTACTATACCCATTAAAATAGCAGATAATATTATTATAATAATTTTTCCAACAGCTAAATTACTTAATAATTTTGAGTTCCTCTCATTCATAATATCCCCCCTTGTATTACTTATACACTAATATAAATATGTGCAGTTATTATTAATTATAAACAAAAGGACCAATTAATTTAAAACTAATTAGTCCTTTACTTATATTATTTTAATTATTTTTTCATTTATATTACTAACTTTCTTAACCTCTGGTAATGATACATGCCCCCACCAACGATGAGTCCAAGCTATTTTTTCTATTTCACTTTCTTCAGGGATGATTTCAAAATTCAATGCTTTTTCTACTCTATCAACGTCGATATATGAACCATATTCATTCATTTGTGTTAATAGTAATATAGTACTATATTTTCCAGGTGCAAGTGTACTTGTATCCAAATTAAATATATCATCATACATGATACCTGACTTTGCATTTACAAATGGCTTGGAATAGCTTACACCAACTGGTGTATTATCTGAAAATAAGACTTCAACCCTCAGTCTTAAATTAAACAAATCTTTACCAGCTTTCCATTTCATTTTAAAGGCAATAGATTCTTTAGAAGTAAATATACAATCTTTATTATTAAGTATTTGGGTACTTATAATAGTTGCACTTTGCATAATGTGTGATTGCCTTTTTTGGTTTTCAAGATTCATTAATGGGGTAGTATTAAAATTATTATTCATATAAACCTTTATTCCATCATCTACATCACCATCAAAGATAATTTTCCCATGGTCTAAAACTATTACCCTACTACAAATCTGTTGTATCGTCCTCATACTATGACTTACATAAAGTATTGTTCTTCCCCCATCTGCTATATCCTCCATCTTTCCGAGACACTTTTCTTGAAATCTCATGTCCCCTACCGCTAATACTTCATCAACTATAAGAATATCTGGATCAAGGTGAGCTGCTACTGCAAATGCAAGCTTTACATGCATTCCACTTGAATATCTTTTTACTGGTGTATCAAGAAATTCACCTATTTCTGAAAATCCTACTATATCCTTAAACTTAGCTTCTATCTCTTTCTTTTTCATACCTAAGATAGACCCATTTAAATAAATATTTTCTCTTCCTGTTAATTCTTGATTGAAACCTGTTCCAATTTCTAAAAGAGAAGAAATTCTCCCTTTTATTTTAATTTCCCCCTCCGTTGGAAGTGTAATTCTAGAAAAAATTTTTAAAATAGTAGATTTTCCAGCTCCGTTATGTCCAATTATTCCAATTCTTTCACCTTTATTAACAGTAAAATTAATATCCTTCAATGCCCAAAATTCATTACCAGATGATATTTTATTTTTCTTACTAAATGCTCCTTTAATAGAGTTTAAAAGAACAGCTATAAAAGTATCATTTTTCTCTTGATTAGATAACAACCTATATTTTTTGCCAATACCATCAACCCTTAAAACTTCCTGACCCATATAAATCCTCCTATATTACATCTGCAAATGTGTCTTCAAACTTTATAAAAAATTTTACTCCTAATGTTAATCCTATTAATGCAATAGCAATTGAAAAAATTAATGCTGGAATATATATCCTTGCTGATGGTATAATGCACCATCTAAATCCTTCAATTACACCAACTAATGGATTAATGGAATATATTAATCTTAGATTGGTTGGTATCACTGAACTTGTATATGCAACTGGAGACAAATACATACCAAATTGCAATATTACTGGAACTATATATCTTATATCTCTATATTTTACATTAAGTGTAGAAAAAAATAAGCCAAACCCTAAGGCTATTATAAAAGCTAAAATAATAAAACATGGAAATAATAATATTTTTATTGGAGGTAAGTATCCAGTAAAAATCATTATAATTAATAAAACTAGTAATGAAATAACAAAATCTATAAAAGCTGTAACCACAGAAGATATAGGTAAAGTGAGCCTTGGAAAATATATTTTTTTAATCATATGACCATTATTAACTAGACTATTAGATACACCATTAAACGCTACAGAAAAGAAATTCCATGGTAAAAGCGCTGAATACACCATAATTGCATAAGGAACTCCATTCTCCGAGGGCATATTTGCTAATCCTCCGAATACAAAGGTCATAATTATCATTGAAAATATTGGTTGAAAAATAGCCCAAAGTACCCCTAATGCAGTTTGTTTATATCTAACTATAATATCCTTCCATGATAAAAATGTTATAACTTCTCTATATTTCCACAGTTCTTTCAATCTCTTTTTATGAGATGGTTTACCTGTTATTAAAATTACCTCATTCATAGTATTTCCTCCTTTAATTGTAAGTACTTATTATACAAATTTGAATTTATACAAAATAGTACCCACAAACACTTTTCTTTAAAATTAAATAAAGGACATTTTAATAAATATAATAATTCTGACGCAAATAATTTTTTATATATTTTTATATGTGTATTATCCATATTCAATAGATTAAATGCTTTTTTATAGCAATTAAAAAAATTTAAAACAAATGTATACTGAGCTTTATTATATAAGTTAATATTTCTTATTTCTTTAAAGAATTTCATTCTATCTTTATATGCATATGCTGCATCAAAATTTTTTAATGTAAATTTACCCTTTGTAATTCCCTCATCATTTTGATAATAATAATACAAGGGATAGTTAATATATACAATATTTTTACTATTAAATAATACTTTATGAATTACAAATTCATCCTCATGTATTTTACCATAAGGATATCTTATATTTTCAAATATGTTTTTATGATATAACTTATTCCAAGCTGTAACAAACTTAACTCCATTCTCCTTATGCATCTCATTTAATGCTTCAATATTATTAAATTTCTTTATATTTAACATTTTAGAAACTTCATACTTTTCTATGTTCTTATTATTCACCATTTCATAGTCACAAATTGCAATATCAGCCTGATAATCAATTATAGTATCATATAATATATCATACATATTGGGATGTATGTAATCATCACTATCTACAAAACCTATATATTCACCCTTTGCTATATTTAACCCTGAATTTCTTGCTGAAGAAAGCCCTTCATTATTTTTGTGTATAACTCTTATTCTTTTATCCTTTGTAGCATAATCATCGCATATTTCACCACAATTGTCTGGTGAGCCATCATCTACAAGTATCAGTTCAAAATCTTTAAATCTTTGATTAAGAATTGAATTAACACATCTATTTATATATTTTTCTACTTTATATACTGGTACTATAATACTTATTTTACACATACATACCCACCTAAAAATTGTTAAATTTAAACTTAATATAATTTATTATAAATTTAAATATATCTTTATAATCAAAAACAGTTAGTTTTCTTAAACTTCTTTTTATTTTTGTAAAATTCTTTAATAAGAATTTTACAGGATACCTATAGAGTATATCTATATAAAAACTTTTTAAATAGATTACCCCATTATCAAATTCATATCTATAATCAATACTTAAATCTTCTTGTATAATGTAATCTTTTATTCTAATGTATCCCCAAAGTAAATCTAATATCTTCTCATCTTTACTACCAGTTGTTGAATCTGACCTACGCAAATAATTATATCCTATATCCTTTGCCACACTCACTTTACTAGATTTTAAATATAACTTAGGTATTAACTCTAAATCTTCATAATACTTGCCTTCATAAAATAATAAGTTATTATTTAAAAATAGCTCTCTTCTAAATAATTTATTCCATGGATGTGCTCTTTTTAAAATGTCACTAAAAATTATATCTTTAGGAATATACTTATATCTTACAATTCCACCTTCATCTACCTCATTTACACCGGTTAAACACATATCAGCATCATTATATACACATGTATCATAAAGAATCTTATACATATCAACTTCTATCCAATCATCACTATCAACAAATCCTATATATTCACCTCTTGCAATATTTATACCTGCGTTTCTTGCCGTTGACTGTCCTCCATTCTCTTTATGAATCACTATAACTCTTTCATCTAATTCACCATACTCATCACATATCTTACCAGAACTATCTGTTGATCCATCATCTATAAGAATAAGTTCAAAATCCTTAAAAGTTTGATTTAATATGGAATCAACACATTTATGAATATACTTTTCAACATTATATACAGGCACTATTATACTTATTTTAGGATTCATATCATTTTTCCTTTCAATTAATATAGTTACATAATTTAATAACTTCACATGTTGTATCTATCTTATCCTTACATAAGGCTTTTGAAAAATTTTCACTAACTTGTGGATTATCAATAAGAAATTTAATTTTATCGCATATTTTATCTACATTACACTCCACAATTAATCCATTCTGTCCATCTTCAATCTGTTCATTAGCGACAATAAAATTTGTAGTAACTATGGGCTTATTTAAACATTTCGCCTCTGCTATGGTTATACAGTAGCCTTCATGCCTTGAAGGCTGAACATAAATATCTGAAGTCTTTATGTAGGGATAAGGATTTAGAGTTTCTCCTAATAAAATAAAATCATCTCTCAGATTTAGATTTTCTATAAGCTTCTCATACTCATCTCTATCCTTACCTTCTCCAATGCAATACCATTTAACTTTATATCCTTGTTTTTTCAATTTATATAATACTCTTATTGCTAAATCTTGCCCCTTTTCTTTAGATAATCTTCCTACAGTCAAAATTCTTATCCCCTTAAAATCATTGTCAAAATCTATTTTTTCTTGAGCCATGTCTTTAATTAATTCATGTGAAACTAAATTGTTAAACACCTGTGATTTAATTGATGTAACTGGAAACTGCTTATTTAAAATTCTCTCTCCATTCTTAGATACAACAAATATATTATTAAATCTTTTATATAACTTTGTATATAATTTTTTATTTATCGCATGATGTGAAATATCAAAATGTACCCAGGAGATTTTTAGTTTTGCTTTAACCTTATGTGTNNTAGGCTATTGCTACATCATATTCTTTCATATTCATAGGAATACTCTTTAGTATGTTTTTATAATATATATATCTATCATTTGATTTTTTACTCCTAAAATATGAATAAGAAAATCCAAGTATTTTATGATACTTTCTCTTCTTAATATAACTTTTTATAGTCTCATAAGGTGAATCCATAAGAATTGGTTTAATATCTTGAAACCAATTAGTTTCTTCGACTTTTACCCACTGTGGAAGATATTCTAGAAAACCTCCTTTTTTCTCAAGGAGTAAGACGGTAATATTATATTTATCCTTTGGTATAACTGATAATAGTGAAAGTAAGGACTTTTCAACTCCACCAATATTCATACTGCTTAACATAAATAGAACTTTTTTCACTGGCATTACTCCTATCCTTCTGTCATTTTTCAGCTCATAATTACTCTACTAATTTTTTCAATTTCTGCTGTTGTATTTATAATTTTACTACTAAGGTTGTTTCTAATTGCCTCATATAAGTCATTATTGTCTAATAGCTTTTTAATCCCTAAATATATGGAATCAGCATCTTCACTAACTATAATTCCATTTTCTTCATTAATTATTTGCTCACTTGCTCCAGTAAAGTTAGTTGTTATAATTGGATTATTAAAGCACCTAGATTCAGCTAAAGTTATACAATAGCCTTCATGTCTTGATGATTGCACGTATATATCACAATCTTTCATATATGGATAAGGATTTAATCTTGACCCTAATAGTACATAATCCTTTTCAATTTTTAATTCATTTATATTTTTTTCATACTCACTTCTAGCTCTGCCTTCTCCAACACAATACCACCTTAGTTTATATCCTTCACTTTTTAATCTTGCTAAAACAGGTATTGTTAAATCTTGTCCTTTTTCTTTGCTTAATCTTCCTACTGTAAGAATCCTAATTCCGTGAAAATCATCTTTAAAAGATTCTCCATTATCAGCTAAACTTTTTATCTTCTGATGATCTAAAATATTATAAAATACTTGGGTCTTATCCTTTAACTTAGGAAAATTCTTTATAAATTTACCTATACCATCTTTGGATACCACAAAAATTTTATCAAAACTTTTATATAGCTTAGATGTTAATCTTTTATTAAAATGTATTTTTTCTATATCAAAGTGTATCCATTGTACTTTTTTTTCTGACTTTATTTTATTTACAACAAAATATGTTATAAAGTCCATAGGTCCTGCATAAGCTACTGCAATATCATAGTTATTATCTAAAGTTTTTATATTTTTAAAGATATACCTATAATAATAGCTAAGGTTACCAGTAATTTTAGTGATTAAATATAAGATTGCAATAATGATACTCTCTAAATATTTATGTTTTGTTATGTTTTTCTTTAACACAGATAAATGTGGCTCAATAAAATATGATTTTAAGCTCTTATATTCATCTACATACTTAACATTAACCCAACCTGGTATTTCATTTAAAAATCCACCATATTCCTCTAACATAAGAATAGTAATATCCCATTTAGTTCTATCCATTTCTCTTATCATTGATAGCAGTGCTTTTTCTGTGCCACCTATGCTCATATTAATAACCATAAATATTATTTTATACATTTAATCACATCCACAATAGTAATATATTTCTTAATTCATATATCTAGTTACTATTTAAACAATTCATAAATTTTATATATTTCATTCATTGTATTATATTCATTTTCTGATTTAAGATTTCTAAGAATATTATCTCTGAAACTGTTGTCATCTAAATATCTTTTTATCCCATTTAATAGTTGTACTTCATCTTGTTCTACAATTAAACCATCTTCCTCGTTTTTGATTAATTCATTAGCAGTATTAAAATTAGTACATACAATTGGTTTTTTCAAAATTTTTGCTTCTATAACAGTTAATCCAAAGCCCTCATTTCTTGATGGTTGAACGTATATATCACACTTTTTCATGTAAGGATATGGGTTATCACGAGATCCTAATAATATAAAATATTTTTCAAGGTCATATACTTTAACTAAATCTTGCAATTTCTCTTTATCTTGTCCATCTCCAACAACATACCATTTAAACTTATAACCACTATTTCTTAGTAAATCAGCAGTTTTTATTGCTATATCATATCCCTTATATCCTATAACTAGTCTACCTACAGTTAATATATTAACTTCATTAGAATCAATTTCTTTAATTTTTTCCGTTGCCATATTTACAATTATATCTGGATTAACTATATCTTTAATTACCACTATTTTATTTGTATAATTTTTGTTTACATTTATAATTGAATCTTTTGATGACTCAGAAACTGCAACTATTTTGTGAATTTTATCATAAAATATTTTATCTAACTCTTTATTATAAGTAGTAGCTTTGTAATCACAATTTATCCAAGCTATTTTATTATCTGCATCTACCTTATCTACCACAAAATAAGTTGGAAATCCTTGTGCAAAGGCAATTGCTATATCATATTTCTTTTCAATCCTTTTTAATATATTCTTCTGATTTATATAAAATATTTGTTGATTGTTTTTAGTTTTTTTACTTTCTAATTTATTTAATCGTATGTCTATAGATGATTTTATACGACACATTCTATATAATAATGCCTTAACTATTGTTTTATCGTAATTTTCATTGTTTAAGTATATATAAAAATTGGGAATATCTAATATATTAACTTCATTTGGAATATACTTGTCTAATGATTCTCCCTTTCTTAGCATTAACAAATCTACCCTATATTTTGAATAATCAATTACATTTAAAAGAGAAACTAAACTTTTTTCTGAACCTCCGATTGTTAAGGAATTAATTACAAATAATATATCTTTTTTCACTATTAATCACCTACTTTTTAATTGACAAAACTTCATTTATATAATTTTTTGAAGAAATAATTTTTGTGTTTAAAATTTTATCCACTTTAGCATAATCTATATCCTCTAACAATTTATCCAAAATATAATCATTTTCAATATATCTATGTTCTAAATTTAGATCAATTAACAAATCTCTCATCCTTGTATTTATATTCTCTAACCTTCTAACAATTGCCATAGGTTTCTTATATATTAAAGAAAAGGCTACTGCATGAAACGAGTTTGATATTACAAATTCTGCATTTCTCACTAGAGATACAAAAGTTTCTGGTCCACTGAATTTGAAGTTTTTATCCTCATATGACCCTCTATAGTGACTTATAGTATATATCTTACATCCCTTATAATATGAAATTTCCAATGCTAATTTCTTTATTATTGGATTATTATCAAAATCATAAACTAATAGATATTTATCTTTAAACTCTCTATTACCAATATCATCCCACATTTTTCTATCTACTAAAAATACAGGATCAACTACCACTTCAACCTTTTTTAACTCTAATTCATTAATGATTTTTTTCCCACTCTTTTCTCTTACCGATATTCTATCTAATTTTAGTAGATTTTCTCTTACAAAATTTTTGTATTTATTATCAATAGTTTCTGTTGCAAAACTCGCTGCATAGGAAGCTCTTATTTTTGAATCTGGTACAAAATCCAAATAAAAAGTGGAATCTTTTCCATTATCCCGTAAACAATTCCATATTTGATCACTTCCACATAAATAAACATCTGCTTTAGGAATATTATTTTTTAGTTGTATATTACATGCATATCTATATTTTGATAATGACATAAATTTATTTTTAAAAGTATCAAAGGCTTTCTTCCTTTTTAACAATGCTAATTTAAATGGTAATTTTAAAATTATATAAATAAATTTTGTTATATAATTTCTGTTCCACTTAGGGTTATCTATTGAAATTAACTTATAATGTCCACTTAAATAATCTGGTTTATAATCTATTATTTCTACATCATTTCCAATCAACTTTAAATATGCCATTAATGCATATGCTTGTAGCGAAGCTCCATGATTATATACATCATGACAAGTTATTGTACACACCTTCATAATTTTATTCCTTATCTTTTATTAATAGTAAATAATATTTTACTTTTTAGCAAACTCATTACTAGCGGCTCCATATCTTCTCCCTTTCTTAAAATAGCTTATACACCTTTCCTAATTCCTCCATATTATCATAGTTACTCTTTCTACAACATTCTTCCATTTCTTTTTTTAAATGTATGTTATTGTAAATATTTTCTATTCCAGCAGATATTCCTTCTACTGATTGATCACATATTAATCCATCAACTCCATCTCTTAGCTGACTTTTAGCCGTAGGATAATTAGTAATGATTACAGCCTTTCCTAGTATTTGAGCCTCAGTAACAGTTACAGCTCGTCCTTCATACCTTGATGGCTGTACATATAAATCACAACCTTTCATATAGGGATAGGGATTGATTTTTTTTCCTAGTATTATAAAATCTTTCTCAAGATGATTCTCTTTTATTAACTTTCTTATCATCCCCTCATCTCCCCCATACCCAACTACATACCACTTTATATCTGTAAAACCTTTATCATGCAATATTCTTAAAGCTCTAACTCCATTATCTATTCCCTTTGCCATTGACAATCTAGCTACTGATAAAAGCTTAAAACCTTTTTCTTTACTTATATCATCTTCCACTTCTTCTACAGCCATGGCTCTTATAAACTCTGAAGATACTATATTCTCCATTACCACCACCTTATTATTTAGTTTGTTATATTTCTTTAAAAAGGAATTTTTACATTCTTCCGATACAGCTACTATAGAATCAAATTTATTCCAATGCTCTATATCCTCTATAACATCAGTATCAATACAGGAATAATCCGTATGAATCCAAGCTATCTTTTTTTTAGCCTTTACATTGTTAGCTACAAAATAATGCGGCCATAAGTAGCTTATAGCCACATCATACTGTTTATTTAAACAAGGTAAATATTTCAATGAATACTGCCACATCCTCTGCATCTGTATGTGTCCAGATTCTTCTAAAGCATTTTTTTTAGCATATTTAGCAGCATCCATTCTAGCTTTAATACGTGCTAATCCTAAACTAATTTTTTTATCCTTAAATATCTCTAATATGGATTTTCGAAAGGTTGTATATTCTTCTATCTCATCTAGAATGTTAAATTTGCCTCTTAATAACTTCATAAAATCTCCTTTATGTCTATATAACATCAAATCTACATTATAATTGTTATAATCAAAGCTTTCTAACATATTTATAAGACTTCTCTCTACTCCCCCAACTTCCATATCAAAGGATGCTATTAGCACATTCTTCATATTTATCCCCTTCTAATTCTATTCCATATAATTTATATAGTTTACCTTTAATATCCTGAATTTTATATCCTTGAAACTCAAATGATCTTTTTATTAACAACTTATCAACCTTAGATTGTTCTAGCATTTTAATTACTGTATTACTCCAAATTTCTATACCTGCTTCAAGATTCAATCTCTTAAGTAGACCTAGATGTAAATCTGCTTCCGGCTGAATAGCCGTAGATGTTAAACATGGTACTCCTGAAGCTTGTGCCTCTAAAAGTACAAGTCCTAATCCCTCATAGGTTGATGGTAATATAAATAAATCTATTTCCTTAAGTATATTATTCACATCATCTCTAATACCTAACAGATGTATGTTATTCTCTAAGTTTAATTTTTTAATTTTTTCTTCTATAATATCCCTTAAATCTCCGTCACCAATTAAAATGCATTTAAATTTAGGATTTATTCTCACTAAGTTTGACATTAAATTAATTAGAAAATTATGATTTTTTGCATGAATAAATCTTCCTACATTACCAATTAAAATATCATCATTGTTTATTTCTAATTTTTTTCTTATATAGCTACTACCTTCATTATTAATAAATCTTTCATAATCAATATAATTAGGTAATTTACAGTATCTATTATATTTAAGTGTACTGTANNCTGTATCCAAATAAGTACTCACCAGCTGCATCGCTACATGACAAAAAGTTTGTGGAAAACCCCTTTATTAACCACTTCATTATGGATATGTATAATCTTTTTATTAGACTTTTACTATAATCCTTAGTAGTATGGGCATGAGATATTCTTACCTTTACTCCAGCTAGTTTTGCAGCCAATACTCCCACTCCACAATTAAATAAAGTATGAGCATGAACAGCACTATACTCATCTTCATTCTTTATAATCTTCATTAAATTTATTACGGATTTTATAACACCTACTTCACTTGGAGGATCTAACTTTATTATTCTTCCACCTAATTTTCTAATTTCTTCATCATAATAGCCTTCCTTATGGTAATAAGAAACAAAGTCAAATTGAATTTCCTTATAAACCTTTCTATATAAATTCATAAGCATAGTTTCGGTACCACCCACGTCCATTCCACCTACAATGTGAAGCACCTTATTTCTTTCCATTTCTCATCTCTCCTTACTTTTCATCTATGATTGGGAGCGTAATAGAAAATAGATTTTATATCTAAAACACTCTTATATTGCATATTAAGTCCTATTACTTGCTCTCTATAAAAGAAGATTAGATAACACACTATGAATGCTAAATATATTGTTCGTCTTTGCTTACCCTCTAGACAATTACGTATTATATATGGTAATAGTATAAAATTATAAAATTGTAAATATAATGAAAATCTATTAAATATCCAATTTGACATACCAAAGGCTACAAATATGCAATTTAAAAGAGCCATATTAACAAATACATTGCTCTGTGGCCACTTTTCTTTTAGTTCATTTCTTTTTAAATATGCAAATATAATTGGAACCATGTTTACAAGGGTTCTGATTATACTCGATCCTCCTTCGTCAAAATCAGAATAATATCCATAATTAGTATTTTCTATAATCTTAAACAAGTAACTGCTTAGCACCTCATAAAAAAGAATTCCTAATACAGCAATTCCAATTATCATGTATATTTTCTTTGACCAAGGTTTTAATCTTGCTATAAAATATATTGGAATCATAAATAGAGCTGATTGATGAATAGTTGAAATTATAAGTACACTAAATAAATATTTTTTAAAGCTACCATCTATGATAAACTTTACACATAGAAATAAAAGAGCTGCTGCCAAGCATTGTCTCATTCCATTCATGGTAACTGTAAAATAACCTGCTGCTATATACATAAATATTTCTAATTCTATGTAACTCCTATACTTGTTTAATGTATAGACATTACATAGTTGAGTCATTAAAGCTACTACAAATACAATAGTTTGTGGATTATTAGAAAATTGAATTAAAATTAAATTTAATAGGACAAAACCATAGTCGCCATTGGCTTTAGAAAAATTAGGATTTTCTACTAAAAGATCATATGTGTGCTTATACATACCTGTATCTCCAATACCAGACCTTAGCCCTGAAAATAATACTAAAACCGAAACTACAAGAGAAATCCAAAAGATAGCTATAAGCTTGTACTTTTTATCATTAGCCATTCTAGCGAGCAAGGATAATATAAAAGTTGAAGCCAAGGTAGCATAATATATTCCCATTTTCTTCTCCTTTCTATAAGTTTCTTATATCTCTAGTTCTAAAGATTATATAACTATATAAAATATATCCCAATGGAATGGCTGCTAACATAATCCCTTTGTATGGAACCTTACTTAAAAAATTCTTATCCTTTACAATTAAACTACTAGATACATAATGAACACATTCTTTAAACCTGTATAATAAAGATGTATTAGGTATCTTTAAGTTTTCTATCCTATAGAAGCACCATCCCTTAGGATTATTTCTGTATTGTCTAAGCATATTCTTCGTAGACCCATCTTCCATGTATTCTACAATACAAACAGGTTCATTAACCAAAGCTAGTTTGTAATTTTCATCTAGTTTATGACACTTATAAGCTAGTCCTACATATTTCTCATCTTCAAATTCAGGATATGGATATTTTTTTGTAAGCTCAGTCCTATATATAAGTTTTTTATCTCCTTTAATACCATATTTATGATATATATCAAATAAAGTAGCTTCCCTTAATCCTTCTGGAAACTTCGTTCCTATTATCTCACCAGTTTCATATAAATCAAGAGCTGCAATTCCTGCTATATTTTCTGCCTTTCTTTCATCCCAAGCCTTTAGAATTTTTTCTACTCCATCCTCTGTCATATAATCATCTGAATCTATACATATATTTAACTCTGTATCAATATTTTCATAGGCAGTATTATGAGCACTATGCATACCTCCATTTTTTTTATATATATAATCTATTTGAAAGTCTGTTTTCTCTTTCCAATTTATAATCAGCTCTTTAGTATCATCTGTTGATCCATCATCTACTACCAACCATTTAAAATTTTTATTTGTCTGTCTTCTCAAACTTTCATAACACTTATATATGAGTTCTTTTCTATTATAAGTTGGCGTAAAAACTGTTAAAATTGGTTTCATTAATATCCTCCGTCCTAAATTATGCTTTTTCTATATCTACTTTTATTTTCAAATAAATCACTTACTAATACTATCATAGATTTTTTCAATTTTTTTACAGTAATTTTTTATATTATAGTTGCCTTTTATAAATTCACATCCATTATTTCCAAGATTAACTCTTAATTGATTATCCTCTTTCAAATTTCTTAGTTCATCCATAAAGCTTCTATAATCTCCTGGCTTTATGAGCCTTCCTCTATGAGAGTTTATAACTTCACTTATACTTCCTACATCCATAGCTACAACAGGTATTCCAAATGCCATAGCTTCCAGTATTACCATTGGAAGACCTTCGTATAGTGAAGGTAGAAAAAACACATCTATGATAGAGAAAAAATCATATACATTTTCTTGGAATCCTGTAAATATAAAAAACTCTCCCAATTCTAATTTCTTTACCATAGACTTAATTTCTTCTTCCTGCGATCCGCTTCCAATTATGAAAATTTTTGTATCTATAAATTTTTTCTTATATTTATCAAATTCTTTTACAAAAGGAATAAGTCCCTTCTCTTCATCTAATCTACCTACAAACCCTATTACTTTTCTATTCTGTGGAATATTATATTTTGTAGCTATCCACTCCCTTTTATTACTTCTAAAATCTATTATTTCTTCTACATCCATAGCATTAGATAATATTGATATTTTAGCCCTTTTAAGATAGTTTGTATTTTCTTTATAAAAATCATATACAACCTTACCACAAGTAATATTGTAATCATATTTTGGCCTTAATACCTTATCAATACTTCTATTTAATCCATTACTATTTATCCATGGATAACAACTATGAATATGAGATATTACCCTTATATCGACTCTATATATACTCTTTACTAAGTAAGCATGTATTGAAGCATTATTATCATGGGCATGGACTATTTTTATATCATTATCCCTTATAATATTTTTAAGATACTTTATATTTTTTAAAATATCCTTCTTAGAAAAATTTAAGGAATAACTATTTATGTTATTATCCTCAAAAAATTTTTTTAGCTTGTCACCACCACATACGACTATCGACTCATAATTAGTTAAATTTTTACAAATTAATAGTACCATTTTTTCAGCTCCACTTAGCTTATTCATTGGTAATATATGAAGACACCTTTTCATATTCTTACATCCCTTCGATAACATGTCTTTCTATTGCTACTTGTTAAAGTCTAGTAGTATCTAATTATTTATATATTTATGTTTTTTTCAGGTAAATAATAATCTTGTAAATCCAAAGCATCATATATATATTCCAGCTCACTTATTACATTATTCACATCATATTTTTCTATTTCCTTAGGTATATTAAAGCTTCTATCTCCTTCTAAATAATATTCCTCTATAGCCCTTGCAGTAGCTTCATAATCTCCCACTTCTACTAGCTTACCTATACTTTCATTTTCTATAAGATCTCTTATTCCTCTTATATTAGTACCTATAACTTTTTTCCCATGCACCATAAATTCCATTACACTTTTAGGCAACCCTTCTCTATAGGAGAGTAGTATCCCTATATCTGAAATTTTTATAAGCTCATTTATGTTTTCTCTATAACCTAAAAAACTTATATTTTTTTCTATTCCCCTTTTTACTAACTCCTCTTTTAATTCTTTTAACTTATTCCCTTCTCCTACACTAATTGCCTTAATCTTTGGATACTTATTCTTTATAAGTTCCAATGCCTTTATAAGCTGAAGTTGGTTTTTATTATGATTTAATTCTGCTATCATAAGTATTATAAAATCATCTTTATCAAAACTGAGCTCCCGTACATTTGAATCTTCACCTTTTAGCTTGGTATCTATAATATCCTCTAAATCAATACCCACTCCATTAATTAAGTAACACATTTTAGGCTTTAATTTATTTTTAGTTATTTCATAGTCTTCATTATTAATATTTATTATTACATCTGTAAATCTAGCCATAAGCTTTTCCATAGGATAAAACATACACCATGCTATCTTAGGTGCACCTTTATAAAAGTGATAGCCGTGAGCTGTATATATAATTTTTATTTTAGGAAACCAAAGTTTCAATATTCTTCCATATAATGCTGCTATAGGTGTATGAACATGGACAACATCATATTCATTTTTCTTTTGTATGGATTTTAATCTCCAAAAAGCTTTTAAATTTCTTAAACTTAAAGGCTTTCTACAAAAGGGTATATTATATACTTTAACTCCTTTAGATACTAATCTCTTATCTATAGGCTTATCTATAAAGCATGCGCAATCAACAACATGTCCTTTATCTATTAACATTTCTATATGTGGAATTAAAAATGCATTAATTGTTCTACTTACTGTTGTTATATATAATATCTTTTTCATAAACTTTCTCTTCCCTTATGACCCTTGCAGGAACTCCTACAGCAGTACTATAAGCTGGAATATCCTTTACTACTACAGAACCAGCTCCTATTATTGCTCCCTTTCCTACTTTTAAATTTTGAATTACCGTAGAGCAGGATCCCATAAGTACTCCTTCTTCAATAATATCTCCTCCTGAAACATTTACGTTCCATAACAACGATACATAATCTTTTATAATAGAATCATGACCAATACCACATTTAGGACTTATTATTACATGTTCTCCAATTTTAATATCTGTTGTTAAAATTGCTCCTTCATATATTATTGTCCCATGTCCCACAGTCATAAAATCATGTATGGATACTCTTGGATGAATTAAAGTTGCAAATCTAAATTTCCCCCCTAACTTTGAAACTATTTCTTTCTTTACTCTATAGTTTGATATAGCTACAACAACATATATGTCTTTACTAATGTAATTTAATAACTCAACATTTCCTATAATTCTATGTCCGTTTAAAGTTTTCCCTAAATTTCTTGGATTATCATCTAGGAATCCAATTATATTCCAAGTTGGTTTAAAATTATTAATTTGATTTATTATTAATGCAACTTCTCTTCCAACTCCTCCTGCTCCTATAATGATAATTTTTTTCATAGCAACTTCCTCTTTTTCACATTTAATAAAACAAATCTATGACAATTGATTTTTAAAGTCAAAGATTAATATGTTTAATTTGACATTTTAAGCATTAATTTTTTTTGTTTTATATTTTTCATAATTTCTTTTTCTTGATTTTTTACTAAAAAAACTCTTTTTTTCTTTAGGATAATATTTATAATAAGAATCTGTTCTCTTCATGTCGCAACTATTCAGTATACTTCCAACTACATTTGCATTTACCTTTTTTAATTCTTTATATGCTAAGTTAATATCTTTTTCTCTAGTTTTGCCGTACTTCACCACTATAATTGTTGCATCTGCTTTACCTGCAAGAATGCTGGCATCAGTAACAGCTAGTAACGGTGGAGTATCTAATATTATATAGTCATAGATACTTCCTATATTTTTTAAAAATCTTTCAAAAGTTTTCGAACCTAAAATTTCTGCAGGATTAGGAGGAATAGTACCTGATGATATTACTGATAGGTCAGAAGTAAATTCTTGTATAGATTCTTTTAAATTATCTTTATCAATTAAACAATCCGTAATTCCCTTTAAATTAGAAAGCCTAAATTTTTTATGTAAAGATGGTCTTCTAAGATCACAATCTATAATTAAAACTTTATTTCCACTTTCACTTAAACAAAGTGCTAAATTACCAGCAATTGTTGATTTTCCCTCTCCTGGTACTGAACTAGTTATTACAATAGTCTTTATTGTTTTATCAACAGATGAATATTTTAAACTTGTGCGTATGGATTTATAAGATTCAGCAGATATAGAATGTGGCATTTTATTGTATATAAACATTATTCTCTTCCTCCCTTAAATCCTTTTTCGTGCTTAGGGATATTTCCTAATACTGGTACTGGCAAAACTTTTTCTAATCTAGAGTTACTCTTAATAGTGTCATCAAGATAATCTATAAAAAATATTAATCCCAAAGAAAATATTACACCCACTCCTAAGTACATAAGCATTAGCTTCTTTTTATTAGGTACTATGGGATATACTTTAGTACTATCTATTATTCTCGGCTTAGCATCTGGAATTATAGTTTTTGCTTGCTCATTAAACTCTTCACATATAGCTGTTAGTACCTGTTCTGCTCCCTCCATATCACTAGTATTATATGTTACTGTAAATATAGGTGTATTCTCTGATGCAGAAAACCCTAATGAATTTTTCACTTCCCAAGACGACTTGTTAATTTTATATTTTTTCAATGTTTCATTTAAAAAATCATCTACCCTAATTATTTCATTAAAGGTATTCATAAATTCATTGTAATATTGAATTTCATTCTGAGAATAATAGTCCATTAGATTATTTCCTCTACCAACGTAAATTTTCGCTGTAGCTTGATAACTTGTAGTCATTAATGAAGCTTTATAACCACCTAAACATGATATAGCTCCAGTAATTAATATTAAAATCCAAATTTTTTTCTTTAGTAAATATACTATTTCATCAAAATTTATCAATTTTTCATCCATAAATTTCATCCTCCTTTAATTGCTTCCATTAAAGTATTCCATGGTAATATTATCATCTTGGTTTATTCCATCTTTTTTAATAACTTTATATATGGTCAAAAATAAAATTTTCAAATCTAAAAGTAGGGACCAGTTACACACGTACCATATATCTAATTTAAATTTTTCTGTCCATGATATAGCATTTCTACCATTAATTTGTGCCCACCCCGTAATTCCTGGTAGAACCTGATGCCTTTTTAACTGCTCTTGTGAGTATAAACTTAAATACTCTTTTAAAAGAGGTCTTGGTCCTACTAAACTCATATCTCCTTTTATAACATTTATAAGCTCTGGTATTTCATCAAGGCTTAATGCCCTCAGTGTTTTTCCTATTGTTGTGTGCCTCTTTTCATCTGGTAATACCTTCCCATTTTCATCCTTTATATCTTTCATTGTTCTAAACTTAATCATTTTAAAAATCTTATTCCTTTTTCCTACCCTCTCTTGTATAAAAAAAATTGGTTTTCCTAATTTAATCTTTATTATCAGCGCTATAATAATTAACATAGGTAATAAAATAATAAGTCCTAATATTGAAATAGCAACATCAAATATTCTTTTTATAAACATATTCTCCTCGAACTTTCTTAAATTTTATCTCTATCTTTTTAAATACAAATTTATAATTTAAATTTTATATTATACAAATATAAATTACCTATAATTCCAAACTTTATTTAAATAATCCTTTTATAACATCTATTACCCTTTGTTGATCTTCAATTGTCATTTTGGTATCTGATGGAAGACAAATTCCTCTTTCAAATATATCTTCACATACACTTATACCTACATCATTGTGATTAAAAAAACCAAATTCTTTATAATAAGGTTGAAGGTGAATAGGCTTCCAAATATGTCTAGATTCTATATTTTCTTTTTCTAAAGCTTTTATTATATCTATAGGTTTAATNNACTAAGCCAATAATTTGATGTTCCATAGTCACAAATTTCTTCCATATCAATCCACGGAATATTACTAAAATTTCTATCATAAAATTCAAAAATACTTTTTTTCTTAGCTATTCGTTGATTCAATATTTTAAGTTGACCTCTACCTACTCCTGCTAAAATATTACTCATTCTATAGTTATATCCAAGCTCTGAATGTTGATAATATCTAGCCTTGTCTCTAGCTTGAGTAGCCCAAAATCTTGCTTTTTCTATGGCATTCATATTATTTGATACAAGCATTCCACCAGCAGAAGTAGTTATTATCTTATTTCCATTAAAAGAGAATACTCCAAATTCACCCATGGTTCCAGTTTGCTTACCCTTATAAGTTGCACCTAATGATTCTGCAGCATCTTCTACAATAGGCACATCATAAAAGTTGCAAATTTTTATTATTTCGTCCATATCTGCACTTTGACCATATAAATGAACTACAATTACCGCTTTAGGCTTCATATTTTTTTCTTCATAATATTCAAAAGCTCTTTTTAATGCTTTGGGAGACATATTAAAACTTTCAGGTTCTGAATCAATAAATACTGGAACAGCTCTTTCATATATTATTGGGTTACAACTTGCTACAAAAGTTAATGATGAACAAAAAACTAAATCATTATTTTTTACATCTAATAGCTTCAATGCCATATGAATTGCTGAAGTTCCAGAGCTTAGTGCCAAGCCTCTTTTAACTTTTACATAGTTTGCTATCTCATTCTCAAAATTCTCTACATTAGGACCCATTGGTGCTATCCAATTAGTATCAAAAGCCTCAAGTACGTACTTAATTTCTTCCTCACCCATATGTGGCGATGAAAGGTATATTTTCCTTCTGCTATCTTCATTAATTATTTCACTAAACCTATTTTGCTCTGCTAATTCTAAAATTTCTTTACTTTCATCTATTTTGTAGAACTTTATTGATTGAATAATATCCTTGTTACTTTTCATATTTTCCACTATATACTTCGCCTCCTTTCATAGGATAATATGTAAAAAAACTCTTTCCTTTTCCTTAAAACTTTTATATTAAAATCCCTAACCACGAATCAATATTAAGTTTTATTATTATAAAATCTGATTAAAATTTTTGTTTATATATTAAATCTACTGTTTTTGTATAAATAATTTACATATAGTTCTACATTACAATATTACCACTTTTTTACATTTGTTTCATTTAGTTTTCTTCGCCTTTTTATCCTAGGAAATAACAATGACCTTTTGCATGATACTTTATTTGTATGTATATGCACTTATTTATACATACTTCTACTTTATATAACTAATTATTTTAATAATAAAATTCTTCTTTCACCCTAAAGTTACATTAAAACTTTTATATATTGTATAAAAGTTTTAGTATATAGTAAAAGAGTGTGCCTAGCATTGCTATGACACACTCTAATACAATTTATTTGTTGCATTACCTTCTGCTTTAGTTTTAGGATCTATGGTTAATGAAAATGATAGAATTTGGAGAGAATTTATATTTTCATATAACAAATAGATATATATTAAACTATTTATATATTAGTGCTAGTATACTTTTATG
>NZ_DHYX01000081.1:0-14663 GCF_002414285.1 Clostridium sp. UBA5119
TTTAGACTTAAAATAAGTTTTGTGAATACTGGGGACTCTCTAAGAGGAGACATAGCAGAAGACATTAAAGTAAGACCTAAAAATAGAACACCAAATCCTAAAATTATATGACCTAATTCTTTAAGATTTTTCTTTTTAGTAAATAATACTAGAAAAGCTCCAACAGCAATAAATAAAGGAACAATAGCATCAAAATCAAAGGTAATTAATTGAGCTGTTATAGTTGTTCCAATATTAGCACCCATGATTACATAGGCTGCTTGAGATAAATTCATAATACCTGCATTAACAAATCCAACTACCATAACAGTTACAGCGCTACTGCTTTGAATTATAGCAGTAACTATAGCACCGGTTGCAACACCCTTAAGTGGATTAGAGGTAATTTTATCAAAGATGCCCTTTAACTTTTCGCCAGCTAGGTTTTCAAGACCATCTCCCATGATCTTCATACCAAATAGGAATACTCCAAGACCTCCTAAAAGGTTAATAATTAAAAACAATGATTCCATAGTGTTAAACCTCCAATAAATAATATGTATTCAAATAATATTCATTCTAAAGACACAATTAAAGATACAATAATTTTAACTTAATAGTAACACAAAAACATTTTATTTAACAAAGAGTAGAAAGTTTTAACAATAGATAAAGAAAAATTAACATGAATTTAACAAAGGAAAAAGTTCCAAAAGCCCTCATTAACTTATTTTGTGTATTTTAGTGAAAAATAATGTATATAATATAGAAGGAATGTTTAAAGAAGCCTAGAATTATATAATATAAGAAAGGAAGTGGGCTTATGGAATTTAAAGAAATAATAAAAAGAGTTAAAAAGACTGAATATTTAGGATATTTTGATGTCATCGAACATAGAGAGTGCATTAAAAATCTAGTTATTTTTGAAAGTGAAGCTGATAACCTTGAAAAAGATATTCCTGAACCATGGTTTGTTAGGAAAAAGGAGTTTGATCGTGCAAAGGATGATTCACCAACCTTAATTAAAATAAATATATATAATAGAGTGGCAGATGCCATAAATGACATGGTTATGTATGATAATATAAATGAAAGGGATATAGAGCTGCTAAAGGAGTATCCAGATATTACAAAACGAATTATAGAAAGAAAGTATGAAGATTTAGATAAAAGTATTAGTAAAATTAAAGAAGATAAAAAGGGTAAGTTAATTCCAATAATGAATAAAGCAAAAGCTTGCCTCGAAGAAATTGGAAGAAGACTTAATTAATCATATAAAAAATCTAAAGGATATTTTAGAAGAAAGAAAGCTGAGAATTTAATTCTTGGCTTTTTTGTTTTCACAATTATATACTAGCCACTCGTTTACCATAATAAAAGATTATATATTCCAAAATTGTAATGTTAATGTAATATTTAATATCTACTTAACGTGTATAATGAAATGGTTGAGGTTACTTAATATATAATTTTTAAAAAAATTATATATTAAATATAAAAATAAGGTAAATGGAGTATTAATATGAGAAAAAGTAAAAGATGTAGAAAATTTATTAAAAAGAGGATTATACGATTTATAATACCAATAGTGAGTATATGTATTGTAATTATAGGAGTTTATTTTTTTAAGTGGTTAAACAATTGGTCTAAAAACAATGAACAAGCTATTAGCACTATGGCAAATAGTAATAGTATGAATTTAGCAAATCATAAAGACATGTTAGAAGTAAGTCGATTTACTGAAGAAAATCCTGAAAAAACAGCTATAAGTATGTGTCAAAAAATATGGAAAAGTTCTGATATTACCATTATAATAAATAATAAAAATTTTATGGAAGGATGTTTATCCTTATCACTAAGTAAAAAGTATAATGCACCAATCCTTTTAACTGAAAGAGAAGTGTTGAGTGATTTAGTAAAGAATGAGGTTAGTAGATTACAATCAACTAAAATAATTTTAATTGGAGAAGAAAATTCAATTTCAAAGAATATAGAAAATGAACTTGTAGAAAAAGGATTAGAAGTAAATAGAGTTCAAGAAAAGGATAGTACTAATCTTAGCATCAGAATTGCAGAAGAATTTAAAGATAATAATACATATATTCTTTCAAAAGGTGATAATCTTAAAGAAGTAATGCTATTATCATACATTGGAATGATGAATGAGACACCAGTAATAATATCAGATAATTATTTGTCAACATATAAATTTCTAAGAAATAAAAATAATTCAACTATATATTTTGCAGGAAATGAGGATACCTTTTATAGGACATTTTCTAATCTTAAGATGAAAAAAATAGATATAGCTAATTATTTTAAAAATGTAGATTTAAAGTTAATGAATAAGAATATAAGTTTATATGGCGGTGGTGAAATTATGATGGCTTCAAGTAATGATACATCAGAATTTATATCAGCATGTTCAGCAAGTGGTGTTCTCAATATGCCTTTAATTGATGTTGGTTCAAAAATATTAAATAAAACTATGCAAGAATTTATGATTGAAAAGGGAAGTAATATAAAGCATATTATTGCTATAGGGAATGAAACAACTGTTAGCAAGGATTTATTAAATGTACCATCTTGGGGTAAATTTTATACTAATGCTAAAAGTCCTTTAGTGACTCCAACTTATGATAGAAGTAATCAAGCAGTTCATCCAGATGTTTTGTATGCCCCAAAGGGTTGGAATGGATATAAGTACTTGATGGGATTAACACCTTATCCTAATGGGAATGACGACTATGAAAATCCACAAATATTAGTTAGTAATAATGGAAGTAATTTTAATTATTTAAAAGGCTCTAAGAATCCTTTAGATATGCCTAAAGATGTTGCAAATGGAGGTCATTACTCTGATATAAATATTTGTTTAGTGGATGATACATTAGAAGTGTATTTTAGATATAATCCATCTAGTAGTGATAATAAAAATACAGATAATGGTACTAATATGGTTTATGTAATGAAAAGTAAGGATGGTGTAAGGTGGAGTGATAAAGAATTAGTTCTAGCCCACGATACCTTTAACAAAAAATATGACTATGTGTCACCAATTATAATTTATGATAAAGGTGTATATAAAATATGGTTTTCTAACTATAGTAGTGATTTATATTATACAGAAACTAATGATTTTAAAAACTTTAAGGATATTCAGATATGTAAATTTCAAGACAAGCTATCTACCTTCCATCTATGGCATCATGATTTAATAAAAACAGATTTAGGATATGAGATAGTCATTAACGGCTATAATAATAATGAAGCGGGAAATCAAGGATTGTATTATGCTGTATCAAAAGATGGAGTAAATTTTTTGCCAATGAAAAATCTATTCAATCCTTCACAAGGTGAAGATTCTTTTGATAACGGTACTCTATATAAATCAAGTTTAGTAAGATTGAAAAATAGATACTTGCTTTATTATTCCGCAAGAAGTAAATCGGGACAATGGAGAATTGGTTTAGCAGAAGAAAAAGATATCACAGAATTAGATTAAAGATAATATTTAAATTATAATTTATAAAAAGATTTAGAAATAAAATTCCAGTATGCTTAATATACTGGAATTTTATTTCTGTAATATGTGAATATAAGTTAAAAAATGTGCAAGCTATAAGAAGTATGAAAAGTGAGTAAAAGGGTATTAATGTAAAATGAATAATATTCTTCTTGAATGTGGATAACATATTTTATCGTAGTAAGTTTTAATATAAATTATTGTAAAAAAATGGAATTGGAATAAAGTGATATGTATGATTAGTTTCCAGGAATTTTAGATGGGAGACCTAGTGTGGAAGATTGTAGATCTATAGATAGAATATTTTAATAATCAAAAATCAATAGTAATATAGTATTTTGATAAATTTCATTAGAAAAATTATTCTAACAAAATTTCCAACGAAAAATATAGAAAATATCAATATTACATGAGAATAAATAATAAAATAAATCTTATGAAAATCTCTGAAACACTTGAAATTCAACACTTTACATTATATAATGTAATTGAACAAAATAAGAGTGACAGTTCGTAAGCCTCCTGTCTTTAAATAAAACTACGGCATTGAAATCTTTTAATTAGCTCATCATAAAAAGGTAGAGCTTTATTTATGTACAAGGATTACAAGGCTGTCATTTGGATGACGGCCTTTATTTTTGCTATGAGATATATAAATATATATTATAGGAGTATATAATTTAATCACCAATAAATATGGGGTGGTATTTTTTAGATAAAGAAAATGCTGAGTTAAAGATAGGTGCGGAGCTAGTGAGGTGACATAGCTAGACTCATTATTTTATTAGTAGGTTTGTATGGGGTTAAATAGGGCAATATATGAATCTAGTAAGGCTAAGAGCTTACACTATTAAAAAATGAGGAGGGTATTATATTTATGAATACTAGCAACAATACTAAAAAATTATTAAAGATGGCATTAATCATAGCTGCCTATGTAGCGGTTACTGCATTTTTTGGAGCCTTTTCCTTTGGAAATATTCAATTTAGATTATCAGAGGTAATGGTGCTTTTGGCATTTATAGACCCACTATATATTCCAGCCTTAACTATAGGATGTGCCATTTCAAATTTTCTACTAAGCCCTATGGCAATAGTAGATACCATATTTGGAAGTTTAGCTAGTTTAATAGCTCTAGTTTTAATTTGGAAAACTAAGAAGATTTTAACTAAAAAAGAAGGCTATAATAAAACACTTGTACTATTTATAGCATCTTTATGGGCAACTATATCAAATGCTTTAATTATAGGGGCAGAACTTTACTACATGATAAATCTACCATTTTGGCTTTCTGTATTACAAGTTGCCATAGGAGAATTTGTAGTAGTTTCAATTATAGGAGTTTTAGTGTTTAAATTTATTATTAAAAATGAGAATTTAAGTGATATATTAAAGCTTAACTAGGATAACCTATAATCGGATAAGTATTAAAATTTTGAGAACCATATATTATTATTATTATGAAAAAACCTAAGTATATCTATGCTTAGGTTTTTTCATATGAAGGGAAGTTTTTTAGAAACGTAAGGATTTTGTAACCAAATATTAAATTTGTTGTATTAGAATGATTATGGAAGATAAATATTAGACAGAAGAGGAAGATAACATGAAGAAAAGAAGTTTTCGAATTATGACAATTATAGGAATAATATTAGTAGTGATAATAGCAGCAATAGGTATACATACCTTTATAGATAATAAAAAGGTTCAGATGAATGAAAAGCAAAGAGTACTATTAGGGAGAAAGCACTTGAAAGATTTAGAACAGGCTGACTTAAGTTTAATCCAGGATAAGATAGAGAAACATCATACTCCAGAAGTGGTTGTAGAGGATAAAGAAGTTGATTTTTATAAGTTCTATGAAAATACAGTATTTATGGGAGACTCTATTACAGAAGGGCTTATGGAGATGGAACTAGTAAATCAGTATAATGTAATAAGTAATAAAGGAGATACTGTAGTTAAAGGAAAAGAAAACATAGATAAAGTTGTATCTTTACAGCCTAAGAATGTAGTACTTTTATATGGAATGAATGATGTAATAGCATTTGATGGAAGTGGACCTGGAGGTCCAGATAAGTTTAAGGCTCATTACATAGAATTTATAAATGATATTAAGACAAAATTACCTAATACTAATATATACATACAAGCACCTCTACCAGTTATGGATAGGGCTATAGAAACTAATGAAAGGCTTACTAATACTAATTTAGATGAGTTTAGAAAATTAGCTTATGAAGTAAGTGAAGAAACAGCAGTTAATTACTTAAATATTGATGCATTGGTAAGAGATAAGGCTGAGCTCTATGAGCAAGATGGAGTACACTTTAAATATGATTTTTATTTAAAATGGTTATCTTATTTACACCAAGGGATTACATCAAATAATTAGGAGATAAATATGAAAAAGTATAAAAATTATTATTATATATTGATAGCAGCAGTATTGATTGTATTTATAGCTTTATACCAAATTCTTAAAGTTAAGGATGCAGATATGGATAGCTTAAGAAATGATCTTTCACAGATTATAAACAGCGAGCACATGGATGTAGGGGATAGTTCAAAGCTAAGAAAGTTATATTATATAAGTAAAAATGAAGTAGAAGATTTTATTTTATACGCACCTAAGAGTAATATGGATGCTAATGAAGTTCTCATATTAAAAGGGAAAAGTGAAGAGGCTATAGAGCAATTAAAGGTTAAAGTTGATGGAAGAATAAAAAAACAATCCGATAGTTTTAATAGCTATAGACCCGAGGAATATGACATAATAAGTAATCGTGTATTAGATATAAAAGGAAAGTACTTAATATTGATCATTTCAAGAGATTCGGCGACCATAGAAGCAGCGATAAATAAAGCGTTTAAGTAGTAACTATATTTTAATTGGAGTGATTAATTTGGTTTTTAGTAGTTTGATATTTTTATTTATGTTTTTGCCAATTACTTTAATAATTTATTATATATGTCCTAGGAAATTTAAAAACCTAGTAATTCTTATAATGAGTTTGATTTTTTACGCTTGGGGAGAACCAATATATATTTTCTTAATGTTAGGCTCTATATTAATTGATTATATAGGTGGCCTTATGATAGAGTCAAATAAGGAAGATAGTGAAAAAAGAACAGCTATATTTATTACAGTAATTGTACTGAATTTAAGTTTTTTATTCTTCTTCAAGTATTATGGGTTTTTAATTGATAATATCAATGGAATTTTTGGTGTTAATCTTCAAATAAGGAATTTACCATTACCACTGGGAATATCTTTTTATACATTCCAGCTCATATCCTATGTAGCAGATGTATATATGGGAAAGGTGGTTGCACAAAGAAACATTATAAATTTTGGGTCATACATTACTATGTTTCCGCAACTAGTAGCTGGACCAATTGTCCAATATAATGATATAGAAGACCAACTTAATAACAGAAGTGAGTCTATAGATAAATTTGGAGAAGGGGTAGAAAGATTTATTGGCGGTATGGGAAAAAAAGTTCTTATTGCTAATAATATAGGCATGATTTGGACTTCTATTAAGGGGCTTCCTATTGAAGAATTATCTATATTAACAGCTTGGATAGGTATAATTGCCTTTACACTACAAATATATTTTGATTTTAGTGGTTATTCTGATATGGCGATAGGTCTTGGAAAGATGTTTGGATTTGAATTTTTAGAGAACTTTAATCATCCCTATATGTCTAAGAGTATCAGTGAGTTTTGGAGAAGGTGGCACATATCCCTAGGTTCATGGTTTAGGGATTATATATATATTCCTTTAGGAGGAAATAGAAGAGGGAAAGCTGTGCAATTTAGAAATTTACTTATAGTATGGTTTGCCACAGGACTATGGCATGGAGCTAGTTGGAATTTTGTAATTTGGGGCCTATATTTTGGAGTATTCATATTTCTTGAAAAATTATTTTTAGGAAAAATTCTTAATAAAGTCCCTAATGCTATTGCTCATATATATACTGTAGTTTTAGTAATCATAAGCTGGGTATTCTTTGATACATCAAAAGTTAAAGATGCACTAAATTACATAAAGATTATGTTTGGAATGGGAAAAAATATATTTATGGATAATATGGCTAAATATACTTTGAAAACAAATCTAATACTTATAGTGATAGCAATTATTTGCTCAACGCCTTTGATTAAAAATTTAATTGCATATATAAAAAATAAGTATAAGTTAAAGGGCGTATATATAGTTATAGCTATTAATATGTTAGTTTTAATTTTATCTATAGTTTATTTAGTTAGTGAAAGTTATAATCCTTTCCTATATTTTAGATTTTAAAGAAAGCAGAGTGAGAGAAATGGATAAAAGTAACAAGGTGAATAGAAGGCTAATGGCAGTAGTATTTCTCTTATTTATAGCTATAATGTCTGTAAGTAATATGTTAAGAAAAGAAAAAGCATTTTCGGAAGCAGAAAATAGAAATCTAGCTAGTAGACCAGAGTTTTCTTTAGGAGCACTTCTTAGTGGTGACTATGTTAAACATTATGAGAGTTTTATATCAGACCAATTTCCAGGAAGAGGTTTATTTATAAATGTTAAGGCTAAGGTAGATAAACTAATAGGCAAAAGTGAAAGTAATGATGTATTTATAGGAAAGAATAATCAACTTATTGAAGACTTTGAAGAGAGATCAAAGGAAGAAACTGACCATAAGCTTTTAGCTATTAATGAATTTGTAAAGAAACATGAAAATATAAATACAAGCTTTATGCTGATACCAACAGCTACAGAGATTCTAAAGGATAAGCTACCTAAATACGCACCAGTGGATAATCAGTTGAAATATATGAAGTACATAGAAGGAAAGTTAAGTTCTAATGTAAAATATATTAATCCTTATGATGCACTTATAAATAATAAGGATAAGTATCTATACTACAGGACAGACCATCACTGGACTAGCAAAGGGGCTTATCTTGCCTATGTTGAATTTTGTAAGAGTTTGGGACTAGAGCCTAAAAAAGAGGGAGATTTTCAGGTTGAGTTAGTTGCTAATGATTTTTATGGAAGCTTAACTTCAAAAATAGGAGATAAGAGAGGAAAGCCAGATTGTATAAATGTATATATACCTAAAGAAAATGGGGAAATGGTGGTTAATTATATAACTGAGCAAAAGAGAACCGGCACACTATATAGCAATGAGAATTTAGATAAAAAGGATAAGTATGAAGTGTTTACAGGAGGAAATCATCCACATATTAATATTAAATCTTTAGGAGATCCAAAGAAGAAGCTATTAGTAGTTAAAGATTCCTATGCCAATAGTTTTCTGCCTTTTTTAACTTCACACTATGGAGAGATAGATGTGGTAGATCTTAGGTATTACATGGATAATATGGAAGAATTAATTGAGTCGAAGGATATAACAGATATGTTATTCTTATACAATGCAAATACCTTTAATTCTGACGATTCTATATTAAATCTTAATTAGTAATAAATAATAAATAGGAGTTTAGATATATTAATATCTAGTCTCCTTTATTTAATTAAGATTTTGTATACATTCTAAGTATATTATTCAAGTTTTTTGCTTCCTCTAATTATTCTAGTAAAAAAAAAGGCAAGTGTACCAAATACAGCAATTAAAACTATAGGAGTAAATAAAGCACTTAAAGAACTTTGAGTTGCTGAACATATTGTCATATAAGCAAAATCAGAAACTAAGATTAATTTTATAACTATCAGCATAGTTTTTAGATTAGTATATACAAAATTTTGATTTTTTTCTGTGATTTCTACAGGTACACTCCATATATTAGGAAACAGTGTTAGGGTTGTAAGTCCTGTGTATAAAATTATTGAAATTATAGGCATTATAAGTAGCATACCTTTCCCGCTCCAGTTGGTAACAACTCCTTTAGCATTATAATGAGAAGGGATAGTATCAGGAAGGGTGCTCCAAATGAATATTAGGTAGATTATTGAGCTTAGTAAGATTAATAGAGAGAGAGTTTCAAGGAACTTTTGAAATTTAGTAAAAGGGACTTTTTCTTTCATAGAATATCCTCCAAACATATAAATAATTAATAGATATTAAGCTATAATATAATATTATAACAAATGTTAGATTATAACAAATACAAAATTTTTCACCAATAGTTGACATTCTAAAATCATGCACATATAATAATAGATAATAAGTGTTTTGAATAAATAATATAAATTCGAAAATACTAGTTAATAGATGAAAACAAAGACTGTGATGAGAAGAGTAGATATGAGAAGTAGTTAAAGCGAGTTGACGATGGTGGAAGGTCAATATGAAGCTCTTATTGAAGAACATCTCGGAGTTTCTAACCGAAATCTTAGGAGAGTAGACTTAGACGGAATCTCACCGTTAAAAGGGAAGAGTATCAAGAGAGATCTTTGTACTTGTTGAGTTGATCAATATGATAATTTGGGTGGTACCGCGGAATGTATCCTTTCGTCCCTGTTTTTTAGGGAAGGAAAGGTTTTTTTATTGTCTTAAAATAGAATCATATTACCTCAACAGGCAATAATCAAATTATAAAAGGAGGATTTTATTATGGAAACAGTCTTAGTAAAAAGTCTTTACAGAGAAAGTGAAAAATACGCAGACCAAGATGTTTGTATTTCAGGATGGATTAGAACTTTAAGAAGTTCTAAAGCTTTTGGTTTTATAGAAGTTAATGATGGTAGCTTCTTCAAAAACATTCAAGTTGTATTCGAGGATAGCCTTGATAACTTTAAAGAAATAGAAAAGTTAAGTATTAGCTCATCTATAATAGTTGAAGGAAAGCTTGTATTAACTCCAGGAAGTAAGCAACCTTTTGAAATTAAAGCTACAAAAATAGTAGTAGAAGGTGAATCAAGTAATGATTATCCACTTCAAAAGAAGAGACACACCTTTGAATATTTAAGAACTATAGCTCACTTAAGACCTAGAAGTAATGCTTTTTCAGCAGTATTTAGAGTACGTTCTTTAGTTGCTTATGCAATTCATAGCTTCTTCAATGAAAGAGGATTTGTTTATACTCACACTCCAATAATTACAGGAAGTGACTGTGAAGGTGCAGGAGAAATGTTTAGAGTTACAACTATGGATCTTGAGAACATCCCAATGACTGAGGATAAGAAAATAGATTATAAGAATGACTTCTTTGGTAAGGAAACAAACCTTACAGTTAGTGGTCAGCTTGCAGCAGAAGCATATGCTCTTGCATTTAGAAATGTTTATACTTTTGGACCAACTTTCAGAGCTGAAAACTCTAACACTGCAAGACATGCGGCAGAATTCTGGATGGTAGAGCCAGAGATAGCTTTTGCAGACCTTAAGGATGACATGACATTGGCAGAAGATATGATAAAGTATATCATAAACTATGTTCTTGAAAATGCTCCAGAAGAAATGGAATTTTTCAACAGCTTTGTAGATAAGGGATTACTTGAAAGATTAAACCACGTAGCAACTTCTGACTTTGGTCATGTAACTTATACAGAAGCTGTAGAATTATTAAAGAAAGCGGATAAAGAGTTCCAGTACCCAGTAGAATGGGGTTGTGACCTTCAAACAGAGCATGAGAGATATCTTACTGAGGAAGTATACAAAAGACCAGTATTCGTTACTGACTATCCAAAAGAAATCAAAGCTTTCTACATGAGAATGAATGATGACAACAAAACTGTAGCAGCTATGGACTTATTAGTTCCTGGTATAGGAGAAATCATCGGAGGAAGCCAAAGAGAAGAAAGATATGATCTTCTTGTAGACAGAATCAACGAATTAGGATTAAACCCAGAGGACTACTGGTGGTACCTAGAATTAAGAAAATTTGGTGGCACAAAACACGCTGGATTTGGTCTAGGCTTCGAAAGAATGATAATGTACGTAACTGGAATGAGCAACATCAGAGACGTAATACCATTCCCAAGAACTACAGGAACTGCAGAGTTTTAGGATTAAACTAGCTAAGAATGGCTTAAATATTAGGCTTGTGGTTGAGTAAAAGATAGATGAAAGAGTAAAATAACACTACCAAGTAAATTTTGTGAAAAATAATATTATAAAATAATAAATTTAGATATGAAAATAGCTCCTTAGTTGGAGCTATTTCTTATGTTATCAATAATACATTGAAATGTATCAAAGTAAAACCTACAAAGAAATCCTATAATATAGTTTTGTTAGTTATAAAATTGATATATAATATATGTATATACTTGCATAAAATGACGAAATTTTAGATTAAGGAGTATAATATGGGAACAAAATCTAATGTGAGTTTTGAATAGGTTATGTAAGTACTTAGTTTAAAAGCTAACTTTACAGAAAAAGAATTTAGAGAAAACTATAAAAGTTAATTATGAATATCCATCCAGATGTTTTAGGAGATATAAATACAATAGTCCGTAAACTATTAAAAGATGAAGAAAAGAAAGTTGTTGAATCATATCTGAAAGTAAAATAGTCGGATTATAATGTAAATAGAAGTAATAATAATTATAGAAATGAAAGTGAGAAATTTATGAAACATTTAAAGAATGTTAGGGAAGATATATTTTTTAAAAAACCAATAAAAGTTAATAAATATAGTGATAGAGATTTGCTACAATACGCTTTAGGTGCTAATCTTTATATGAATGGATTAAGAGATATTTTTGACAAACTTACTTTAAATGGGTTTGAAAATGTGGGCTCTATTACTATTTGCTTTGAGGATGCTACAAAGGAAAGTGACTTAAATCAGTGTGAAGAAAATACCTTAAATCTATTAAGCAAGTTGTATGAATCCTTAGAAATGAAAATTATANNATAGAAAGTCTACCGCTGATATTTATAAGAGTTAGAAACGAAGAACAATTTATAAATTTTACTGAAAGACTATCAAAAGAGCAAATAAGCTTGTTAGCTGGATTTGTATTTCCTAAATTTAATTGTGATAATGGACAAGTATATTTAAATTATGTGCAAGAGCTTAATTATAAGTTTAATGAAAATCTATACGGTATGCCTATATTAGAGAGCGAAAAGATAATATATAAGGAAAGTAGAATAGGTGAGTTGCTTAATATTAAGAAGTTATTATCAAATTATCATGATTTAATCTTAAATATCAGGGTAGGAGGAACGGATTTCTCTTCTAAATTTGCGCTTAGACGAGGTGTAAGTACAAGTATTTACGATGTTAGGGTAGTTTCTGAGTGCTTAATAGATATAGTAAATGTATTTGGAAGAAGAGAAGATGGGTATGTAATATCAGCACCAGTTTGGGAGTATTTTTCAACTAAAGTAGAGTCTAAAGAGGTACAAGGATTAATTAAAGAAATAACTTATGACAAAGAAAATGGATTTTGTGGTAAGACAATAATACATCCAAGTCAGGGAAGGTATGTGAATTCTATATATGCAGTAACTTATGAGGAGTATGTGGATGCTAGAAATATATTAACAAACCAAAATGAAGGTGGAGTATTTAAAGGCTGTGGAGATAATAAGATGAATGAAGTTCTTCCGCATTTAAATTGGGCAAAGAAGATCAATTGTAGAGCCAAAGCATTTGGTGTTTTAAATAAGGGGGTAACTCATGAAAAAATATATTTACAAGAGGAAGATAAGCAATCAGTTGTTTGTTTATGGTGATTAAAATGAATGATAGTTTAAAAGTAGATTTTAAAGATAATATGAAAAGTAGTGTAGAAATTAATATAGCAAATAATGATTATAAATTAGATATAAAAGATTTAATTACATTAGGAAGTAGAGCAAATAATGTTAAAAGAAACTTTTTATTTATAAGTAAGGTTCTAGGAAAGCATATAGAAGTTATTCCAGATATATGCAAGGCTATAGGGTTTATATTAACATCTAGGATTTATGGTAAAAATCCAGGAACAGATGCATTGATTAAATTTTTAAGTAATCCTAAAGAAAATAAAGATGTAGCTAAAAAGGTTATGAAAATTCCATATAAGCCTGGTGAAAATATATGTGTTTTAGGTTTTGCAGAAACAGCAACAGGACTTGGTATGGCGGTGGCATCATCGATTTATGGATCATACTATTTAACTACCACAAGGGAAGGTGTTGTTGATATTAAATCCTTACTTAATTTTGAAGAAGAACATTCTCATGCAACAACTCATAGATGTTTTGCAATAGATAAAGAGAAAATTGTCAATGCAGATAGAATAATATTAGTTGATGATGAAATAACCACAGGGAATTCTATGCTTAATATAATAAGAGAATTAAAGAAGGTAACAAATGTTAAAAAATATACAGTTTTAAGTATATTAGATTGGCGAGAGGAAAAGCAAAGAGAGTTATTTAATCAGGTATGCAAAGAAAATCATATTGATATAGAAGTAGTTTCCTTAATATCTGGATATATTAAGGTGAAGGATAAAACGGTTCTTTGGGATAGTGGAGAAGTGAATTTAGATGAAATTACTGAAGTTATAGACTTGGGTATTCTTGAAAGAGTAGAGAGAGAAACAAGATGTGGAAAGAAAAGTTATTTTCAGCATAGTGGAAGATTTGGAGTAGAATATGGTGAAATAGAAAGTCTGGAAGATAAATGTAGAGATATTGCTAAAGAGATTCAGGGGATTATCGGAAAGTGCAACAATGTTCTAATATTAGGTCATGGAGAGAATATATATATACCTTCAAGGGTGGCTTCATATTTAGATGGCCATGTGTATTTTAAAAGTACAACTAGAAGCCCTATTTATTGTATGGATAATGAAGACTATCCAATAAAGCAGAAGAATAGTTTCTATTATGAAGGTGTAAAATATTATTTATATAATAAAGCAGAAATAGAAAAATCCTATGATAAAGTTGTTCTAATTACAGAAGATGAACTAAACATAAAGTTATTAGAGAACTTAATTATTGTGAAAATATAGTTATAAGACTAAGGAGAAAATAAAATGAACTTTGTAAGACATAGCTATGGAGATGAATGTGAGCTTCTTCTTAAGGATTTAACAGGTATTATTAAGGAGATTACGGTAGAGGAAAAAGAAGAGTTAATTAGAAGCGGAGTAAATTATTCAGAGTTTATATCTAAGGAAGATGTTCCTAGTGAATCCATGAAGAAGATTTTTTTTAGCATGTTAAAGTGGAGTAAAAGAAAAATTGCAACATATGTAG
>NZ_DHYX01000081.1:14678-18269 GCF_002414285.1 Clostridium sp. UBA5119
AAGACTTAGTTTTAGTATCACTAGCTAGAGCAGGTACCCCATATGGAATTCTAATTAAGAGATACTTAAAACTTAAATATAATGTGGATATAAAGCACTATAGCATTTCTATAATTAGAGGTAAGGGAATAGATTATAATGCACTTAAGTATATATTGAAAAATAATCAAAGGGGAAATATACAGTTTGTTGATGGATGGACAGGCAAGGGATCTATAATAGGTGAACTAAATAACACCATAGATAAGTTTAATAAAGAGTTTAATAAAAATGTAGATAGTTCTTTAGCAGTAGTAGCTGACCCAGCAAAGCTATGTAAGTTTTATGGCACAAGAGAAGATATTGTTATTCCAAACTGTTGTTTAAACTCCACAGTTAGCGGATTAATTAGTAGAACAGTTCATAGCAGGAAGTTCATAGGAGAGATGGATTTTCATGGAGCAAAGACCCTTGATTATTTAAGAAGTGAAGATTTATCTATGTATTTTATAGAGGAGATTTCAAATGAATTCTGCAGTGAACTTGTATATAATTATGATGATACTGAAGGTGTTTTGAGAGAAGATTTTGAAGGTGAAGAAGAAATAACAGGTAATAAAGCCTATGGTAATGATGATGAATATGAAATAGATAGTATAGGTATAGAACCTAAAGTTACTAAGTCTAGAATTAAATGCTTAAATAGTTGTAAAAGTTTAATGGAGCCTATAGATAGAGAGTATGCAAGGACTATTGCAGAAGAAATTAGAAAAATATTTAATGTTAAAAGTATAAATAATATTAAGCTAAGCATAGGAGAGTCTGCTAGAGTGTTACTTAGAAGAAAAGCAAGATTAGTTTTAGTCCGTGATTTAGAGGATAAAAATATTGCACATATAATAGAGCTTGCTAAAGAAAAGGATGTAGAAGTAGTTAAATATAATACAGGAAGTTATAGGTGCATGGCAATAATAGAAGAGGAAATTAAATAGTATGAAAGATTTATATTTTGTAACAGATTTAGATAGAACTATTATACATTCTAAAAACGAGGGATTTAAATGTGTTGAAAAAATGGGAGAAAGAGAAATAACTTATATGACTGAAAGTAGTCATGAAGAGTTAATGGAAATTCTAAAGTTAAAAAACTTTAAATTTATACCTTGTACCATGAGAAATATTAGGCAGACATTAAGAGTAGATTTCATAAGAGAATACAATCCGCAGACAATTATTTGTACAAATGGAGCTCAAATTTATATAAATGGAGAACTAGATTCTAAGTGGAATCATGAAATGAGAAAGCTAGTGAATGTAGATGAGATTAAAAGAGATATTAAATATATAGAAGATTGTAATCTTGAAATACAAGAGGTAAGGAATATAGAAGATTTCTATATTACAGTAAAATGTGAAAATGAAGAATTAGCAAGAATAGCGTATGATAGATTAAAGGATAAATTTAATAAAAATATAAGAGTAATGCAAATAGGGGCTAAAGTATTTTTTATAAATGAAAACATAGATAAGATAAATGCTGTTGATTACATAATAGATAGGTTTAAAATAGAAAATTTAATTACTTCAGGGGATAGTGAAGTGGATAGAATGTTTACAACAAGAGGAATTTCTATACTTCCTAAGCATTGTAGCTTTAAAAGTGAAAAGGCTATTTTCACAGAAAGAGATGGAATATATTCAACAGATGATTTAATAAATATTCTTAAAAAACACATATTATTTGAAAGTTAATATTAGATGTTCTATATCAAATAAGGTTGATTGACATGTATGTAATAAGATAATATGAATGTAGGAGTTTTAAATTTATATTAAAAAAGAGGGGTGATTCTATAGATGGCTATGGACTTAAAACAAATAACTCACTCTATGTTTAGAAAAAAGTTTGAAAGAACTAATGGATGTAAAGAATTGGAACCTTATTTTTATAGGTTTATAGGAGTAGATGACATTAGTAATTATAATGATGTTATAAGGACTTTAGAAGATAAATGTATAGAGCACAAAGACCAGTGTATTATTTTTGATAATAATATGCCTTTAGAGGGGGAATTAGAGCTTATACAATATATTTATAATGAGTTAAATGCTATGGATATTAGAAATATGCAAAATGCAGATATAGTATTATTTGATAATTTACAAGTAAATATGATGTTTTTAAAGGCTTTAGATTATGTTATTCCTTTAGCTGTATCAAAGGAAAACTTCTTTAATGACAATGTGAGAAATAATTTTATAACTAAATTAATTGTTTGGACATATACATTTGCAAGGAGTATGAAATACAATGAAGATATAAATCCCAAATGTATTTATTATGGAACAATTGGAAGACATGAAATATATTTTTTAATCTTATTATATTTAATGGGCTTTGATGTAGTTTATATTAATCCTTTAAAAGAAGAATTTTGGGAGGAAATAGAGGAAAATAATCTAAGCCAATGTGAGAGAAGTATGGGAATATTAAATATTGAATCTTTTACTGAAAGGGCGAGTAAAGGTAAGGTAATAGATAATGTAGAGACCATAACTAAACAGATTGAGAGAGATGTGGAAGAGCAGCTTTTCGAGAATACAGGAATGTTTAAGCCTTGGCAGTTTAGAAAAGGATATACTAAAAGTGTATTACTAGATACTATTCTTGAGGATATATATATATATTGGAATGAGCCGTGTAAATTAAGGGATGGATTTAAAGTTGAAGGAAAATGTGTAAAGGTACCTTGTTTTTTTAAAAAAATTGATGGGCAATATGCAAATGCCTTTGAATATCAAAAACTTGTTAGGTATTGTGTTAATTCTCCAAATACTTTGTTTTCAAATGATGGAAATATATCTAGGGAGGTGGGAGTAACAGACAACATGTATGAACTTATGTTTTGTCAACTTAGCGATGGAACCTTTGATATAGATGAAATAAAAAAAATGACTATTTATAAGTTTGGAAAATATAGCGAAGAAGTTCAGAATTTCTTGCTTAAGAAATTCAATGAAACTATCACGGATAAAAGTATTTATGTAAAGCAATTAAATAAGGATGATATATTAAAACTACTTGTTTTAGTGTTATCTTTAGATGAAAGAATAGTAAGATTTATAGATAACTTTGATTTTACAGCACAAGTTCCTAAAATAGTAATTTATCTAAATAATGAAGATGGAATATCAGAATCTATGTCTATGCTTCTTGGATATTTACATGTTATTGGAATGGATATAGTTATATTTAATCCTTCAGGATTATTTAATATAAATAATGTTTTAAAAGAAGACATAATAAACATTATTAGGTTAGATGAAATGAATTATACTTCAAAGTATAAAAGTATAATGAGCTTAAAGCAAAGTGTATTTTCAAGATTATTAAACAAGTAAATAAATGAGGATATATAAGGGGGAAATGACAAATGAATAATAAAGTATTTGAGCCAATAGATGCTGAAATAGTAACAGGAACTGATATGGAATGTGAAAACCAAGGACAAAATATGAATGGTATGAACATGGGACATCAAAACCAAGGGCAGTATGGAAACAATATGAATGGTCAATACCAAAATCAAAGTCAGCATGGAAACAATATGA